>NZ_JAXIOM010000023.1:0-50554 GCF_049311025.1 Arthrobacter sp. 3Tela_A | reverse complement strand
CCCGCCGGCGGGACCTGTGCGTGTCTGCAGCCCGGCTGGGCCGCAGCTTGATTATGCCGTGGGGTCGGCGATGCCGATGTACTGCGTGTAGAGGTACTCCTCGATGCCTTCGTCGCCGCCTTCACGGCCCAGGCCGGACTGCTTGACGCCGCCGAACGGAGCAGCAGCATTGGAAACGACGCCGGCGTTGAGGCCCAGCATGCCGGTCTCCAGCTTCTCGCCGATCCGCAGGCCGCGGTTCAGGTCCTCGGTGAAGACGTAGGCGATCAGGCCGTATTCGGAGGAGTTGGCCAGCTTCACGGCTTCGGCTTCGGTGGAGAAGGTGATTACCGGTGCCACCGGGCCGAAGATTTCCTCCTGCAGGATCCGGGCGCCGGCGGGAACGTTCTTGAGCACGGTCGGTGCGTAGAAGTAGCCCGGGCCGTCAACCGGTGCGCCGCCAACCACGGCGGTTGCGCCGGCGTCGATCGCGTCTTCCACTAGGGAGTGGACCTTGTCGCGTGACTTGGCGTCGATCAGCGGGCCGATCTTGGACTCGTCCTCGGTACCGCGGGCGGTGGTCATGGCAGAGACCTTTGCCGCGAACTTCTCCGAGAATTCGTCGGCAATGTCCTCGTGCACAATGAACCGGTTGGCCGCGGTGCAGGCTTCGCCCATGTTGCGCAGCTTGGCAGCCATGGCACCCTCGACGGCCTTGTCGATGTCAGCGTCTTCGAAGACCAGGAACGGAGCGTTGCCGCCCAGCTCCATCGAGGTGCGCAGCACCTTGTCTGCGGCGTCGCGGATCAGGCCCTGGCCCACCGGGGTGGAGCCGGTGAAGGAGACCTTGCGCAGGCGGTCGTCCTGCATGATCGGACCGGTGACTTCCCCGGCCTTGGTGGTGGCCACCACGTTCAGGACACCGGCGGGCAGGCCGGCTTCCATCATGACGGCGGCGAAGAGCTGGGAGGTCAGCGGGGTGAGCTTGGCGGGCTTGAGCACCATGGTGCAGCCGGCAGCCACCGCGGGGGCAATCTTGCGGGTGGCCATGGCCAGCGGGAAGTTCCAGGGGGTGATCAGCAGGCAGGGGCCAACGGGCTTCTTGGTGACCATGATGCGGGACTTGCCGTCCGGAGCGGTGCCGTAGCGTCCGGTGACGCGGACGGCTTCCTCGGAGAACCAGCGCAGGAACTCGGCGCCGTAGGCAACTTCGCCGCGGGCTTCGGCCAGCGGCTTGCCCATTTCGAGGGTCATCAGCAGCGCGAAGTCCTCAGCGCGGGCGGTGACCAGTTCAAAGGCCCGGCGCAGGATCTCGCCGCGCACACGCGGCGGGGTGGCGGCCCAGGAGTCCTGGGCGGCAGCGGCGGCGTCCATGGCGGCAGCGCCGTCTTCGGTGGTGGCGTCGGCAATGCTCAGCAGGACCTTGCCGGTTGCGGGATCCTCGACTTCGAAGGTCTTGCCGCTGGCGGCGTCGCGCCACTGTCCGTCAATCAGCAGGCCGGTGGGAACCTGGGCCAGCAGTTCGGCCTCGCGTTCAGCGGTTACAGCCATGAGTGAGCCTCCAAAGTATGCGGGTTTACCGGATTCCAATCGCCCGGTGCTGACTTCACCGTAAATGCCCTGCCGAGCAGAGTAAATGCACTCCTGCACAATGACATTTCCAAAACCCTGTGCGTTTGGCCAGAACGGCGTTATGCTTTGCCGGCCCGGGCTGCCAGCACGGCCGCGTAGAGTTCGCGCTTGCTGATCCGGGCATCGGAGGCAACGGTGGCCACCGCGTCCTTCAGCCGGGACCCCTGGGCAATGAGGTCGTTGACAGCACCCACGTGGTCCTCAGGCGCTTCCGGCTCAGCTTCCCCGGCTCCGCCGACGACGACGGCGATCTCGCCGCGGACTTCGCTGGTCTCCGCCCATTCCAGCAGGTCACGCAGCGGTCCGCGCAGCACCTGTTCGTGCAGCTTGGTTAGTTCCCGGGCCACGGCGGCCGGCCGGTCCGAGCCGAAGGCGGTGTCGAGGGCCCGCAGCATCGGCTCCAGCCGGTGGGGCGCTTCGAAGAAGACCATGGTGCGCGTCTCGCGTGCCAGCTCGGACAGCCGGGCCGCCCGTTCACCGGACTTGCGGGGCAGGAACCCTTCGAAGCAGAAGCGGTCGGTAGGCAGCCCGGAGAGAGCCAGCGCGGTCAGCACTGCTGACGGCCCGGGAGCGGCAGTGACGGCAATGCCTTCCGCGGCTGCGGCTTCCACAAGCCGGTAGCCGGGGTCCGAAACCGAGGGCATGCCGGCGTCGGTCACCATCAGGAGGGTGGCTCCGCCGCGGACCAGCTCAAGCAGCTCCGGAGTACGTGCCTGCTCATTGTGCTCGTGGTAGCTCATGATGCGGCCGGTGGTGCTGATTTTCAGGGCGCTGACCAGGCGGTGCAGGCGCCGGGTGTCCTCAGCCGCGATGACGTCTGCATGCTGCAGCAGGTCGATCAGGCGGATGGTCGCGTCGCCCATGTTGCCGATCGGCGTGGCGGCCAGCACTATCTGGCCCGGGCCTGTCCCCGTGCCCCGGCCCTGGTGATCGGCACTAATGGGTTCAGGGGATTCGCTGCTGCTGAAGTTCACCCTTCAACCCTACGCGACAGGCTATAGAGTTGAGCGCGTGACCCAGCCCCTGACCTCCGCCCCGGCCCGGGACTCCGCACCGCGGGTGCTGGCACCGGAAAGGGCCTTCACGGAGGAATCGCTGCTGCTGCGGCTGCTTGGCGCTGCCCTGCCCTCCCGGTACTGGACCTGGGCTGCCGCGCTGGGCACGGCACTGCTGGCAGGTGTGCTGCGCTTTGTCCGGCTGGATGAACCCGGCACCCTGGTCTTTGACGAGACCTACTACGTCAAGGATGCCTTTTCCTATCTGGTGTCCGGCTACGAACGCGCGTGGCCGGAAGACGCCAATGATTCCTTCGCCTCCGGCGAGCCGAATGTCCTGCTGGAGGGTCCGGAGTACGTGGTCCACCCGCCGGTGGGCAAATGGATGATCGCCTTTGGCATGGCACTGTTTGGGCCCGGGTCGAGTTTCGGCTGGCGCTTCTCGGCGGCCCTCGCCGGCACCCTGACCGTCCTTATGATCGCGCTGATCGCCTCCCGGCTGTTCCGCTCCGCACTCCTGGGCGGCGTGGCCGGTCTGCTGCTCGCCGTCGACGGGCACCACCTGGTCCTCTCCCGGACCTCGCTGCTGGACATCTTCCTTACCTTCTGGGTGGTGGCGGCCTTCGGCGCCCTGCTGCTGGACCGCAGCGACGGCCGGCGCCGTCTCGCGCGAAAACTGGCCCGGACTGCGCGCCGGTTCCCGGGCAGCATCCCGGAACGGGGCGCCCTGGCCACCGGACCGTGGCTGCTGTGGCGTCCCTGGCGGCTGGCCGCTGCAGTCTGCCTGGGGCTTGCGGTGGGGACCAAGTGGTCCGCCCTGGCCTTCGTGGCGGTCTTCGGGATTATGACGGTGCTCTGGGACGTCAGCGCCCGTCGGGTCGCCGGCATCAGGTACTGGCAGGCCGGCCTGCTGAAGGACGGCGTCCCGGCGTTCCTGACCATGATTCCGCTGGCTGCGGCAACCTACCTGGCCACCTGGACCGGCTGGTTACTGTCCAGCGCCGCCTATGGACGCCAGTGGGCGCAGTCCAACCCCGCTCCCGGTTTGGAATGGATTCCGGATCCGCTGCGTTCCCTGGCCGAATACCACCGCAGCGCCTACGCCTTCCACAACGGTCTTTCCTCCGAGCACTCCTACGAGGCCAGCGCCTGGACCTGGCTGTTTATGGGCCGTCCCACGTCTTTTTACTATGAAAGCCCCGATGCCCAGCAGGCCGGCTGCGGTGCCGACACCTGCACTTCTGCCATCACCTCCGTTGGCAACCCGCTGATCTGGTGGGCAGCCCTGCTGAGCCTGGGTGTACTGCTGGCCTACTGGCTGGGACGGCGCGACTGGCGGGCCGGTGCCGTGCTGTCCGGGATCGCAGCCGGCTACCTGCCCTGGTTCGCTTTTCCGGACCGGACCATGTTCTACTTCTATGCCGTCTCCTTTGTGCCGTTCCTCGTGCTGGCTTTGACGTTCACGCTCGGACTGGTCCTGGGACGGGCAACCGACCCACCGCAGCGCAGACGGCGCGGGGCGATCATCGCAGCATGCTTCCTGGCAGCTGTGGTCCTTGTCTCCGCTTTCTTCTATCCGGTCTGGACGGCGGAAATCATCCCCTATTCTGATTGGCGGCTCCGTATCTGGATGCCGAGCTGGATCTAGGTCTCAACGCGAAGTGCTTGCACAGAAAGGGAGGACCCGTGCGCGAAGCCTCCACCGGATTGTTCGTGGAGCTCCCGGAAGACTCCAACATCACCGACCTGCTTCTGGCTACGGCGGCCCGGAACCCGGAGCTTTCCCTGTATGCCCGCCAAACCGAGTCCGGCTGGCGTGACGTGAGCGCTGCCCGGTTCCTTGCCGAGGTACGCGCCGCCGCCAAGGGCCTGATAGCCCAGGGCATTCGTCCAGGGGACACCGTGGCGGTGATGTCCGGAACCCGCTACGAGTGGACGGTGGTGGACCTGGCGATCTGGTACGCCGGCGCCGTGACGGTCCCGATCTACGAGACCTCCTCCCCCAGCCAGGTGCAGTGGATCCTCACCGACTCCGGAGCGCGGATTGTCTTCGCCGGCGATGAGAACAAGGCCCGCGTCATTGAGGCCGGCGCAGCTGCGGCCGAGCTGCCGGTCCAGATCTGGAAGCTCACCGGCGGGCACGGACCGGACACGCTGACGGCCCTGGCCGCCGCCGGAGAAAGCGTGCCGGACGACGAACTCGAATCCGTTCGTTCCTCGCGCTCCCTTTCTGACACCGCCTCCCTGGTGTACACCTCCGGCACCACCGGACGGCCCAAGGGATGCAGCATCAGCCACGGCAACTTTGCGCTGTTCGCCGTCAACGTGATTGAACTCCTGCCGGAGATGCTGAAGCGCCCGGGTGCCAGGACACTGATGTTCCTGCCCCTGGCCCACGTCCTGGCCCGGGCGGTGCAGGTCGGCTGCCTGGCCGCAGGCGTCACCGTTGGGCACAGTTCCTCGGCAGCTGCGCTGGTCGATGACATGCGCACTTTCCGGCCCACTTTTATATTGGCCGTTCCCCGCGTCTTCGAGAAGATCTATGCCGGCGCGGAAGAGAAAGCGGCTGCCGCCGGCAAAGGCAGGCTCTTCAACACGGCTGCCGCCACGGCCATCGCATACTCCGAGGCGCTGGACAGCGCAGCGCGGGGCGGCACGGGCCCGTCCCTGGCGCTCCGCCTGCGCCACGCAGCCTTCGACCGCCTGCTTTATCCCAAGGTGCGGGCCGCGTTCGGCGGGGACCTTGACATTGCCATCTCCGGAGCCAGCCCGCTCAGCCCGCAGCTGGCGCACTTCTTCCGCGGCTCCGGCATCGCCGTCCTGGAAGGCTATGGCCTCACGGAGACCACGGCCCCGGCCTCGGTCAACACCATCCCGCTGACCCGGGTGGGAACGGTTGGCCTGCCGATGCCGGGCAACGCCATCCGCATCGCGGACGACGGCGAAGTACTGGTCAGCGGCGTCGGCGTCTTCACCGGCTACCACCACAATCCCGAGGCGACCGCCGAAGCCTTCAGCGGCGGGTGGTTCCACACCGGGGACCTCGGCACGCTGGACGAAGACGGGTTCCTGCAGATAACCGGCCGTAAGAAGGATCTCCTGGTAACCGCCGGAGGCAAGAACGTCGCCCCCGGCCCGCTGGAAGAGAAGGTCCGTGAGCACCGCCTGGTTTCCCAGGTGGTGGTGGTCGGCGAAGGCAGGCCGTTCGTGGGTGCACTGGTCACGCTCGACGACGAGGCGCTGGCTGCCTGGTGCCGTGAGAACGGCGTCGATCCCTCATCCTCCGTGCCGGCGGAGCACCCGCAGGTCCTGGCGCAGGTCCAGGAAGCGGTCGACGCAGCCAACGCCACCGTTTCCCGGGCCGAGCAGATCCGCCGCTTCACCGTGCTGCCGCGGGACTTTTCCCTGGCCGGCGGTCACGTCACGGCCACCCTGAAACTGCGCCGGCAGGCAGTGATCGCCGACTTCACCGCTGAGGTGGAGAAGCTCTACGCCAAGTAGTTCGTGCAGCCCCCGGGCATAAACGCAAAAACAGCCAGGACCCGCCTTTGACGGGCCTGGCTGTTTTGGTTTGGCTGTTTTGGTTTTGCTGTTTGGTCTTGCTGTTTGGTCTTGCTGCCGGCTGCCGTTAGAGCGCCTCGAGTGATTCAAGGTAGCGGCGCCGGTTTTCCTCCCGGGCCAGCCGGGAACGCTCCCGGCGCTTCTTGGTGGGCCAGGTGAAGATCATGACCAGGAGGCAGACCAGCAGGACGATCCCGGCGATCGCGGCACCGGCATCCATCCAGAACTGCGCCGGGAAGAGCCGGATCAGGGTGTCATCCAGCCTGAAGGTCCAGTTGCCCTGCGCAAAGAAAACTGTGTGCACCATAGTGAAGAACTCTTCCCAGGCCAGCACGGCAGCTACGAGCAGGCCGGCGATAATGGCCAGCGTGGTGACAGCTCCGGCAAAGAGCGCCCGGCGGATTCCGCCGGGGCAGCGGCGGGACAGGTAGAGGCCCCCGGCGAGGCTGAGCAGCGCCATGCCCAGGGCAGTCAGGAAGGCCACCGTGAGGACGGCCTTTACGTCAGCCATGTGGGAGACCTCGCTGGCCAGGTACAGCGGGTCGCCGTCCGGAGTCACCAGGTCGCCCAGGTAACGCGGGGAGGCGAAGTTCAGCAGGTAGTCCACGGCGTAGGAACCGTAGGTCATACGGTCGTCGGTGCTGAAGCCAAAGCTGTCTGCCGGGAAGCCCGGCCGGTTGTATTCAAACCACAGGAATACCGGTGTCGCCACGGCGCGGATGGCGGCAGCCAGCAGCATCACCGGGAAAAACACGGCGATGGCCACCTGGATGATCCGCCCAAGGACGGGCTTTGCGGTTGCTGCCCGTTCGCGCTCGGCGCTGCGGCGTGCAATTTCCTCACTTGAGACGGAGGGATCCGCGGTCTCCAATGATTTGGTTTCCGGTTCGCCGTCGGCTGGCTCCGCGGTGACCGGCTGTTCCGCCGTTCCCGGACCGTACCAGGGACCGCCTGCAGCGGCGGTGGGATGGGGGTCCGTTCCGTCGGCTGGGGTTTTCACTTCCGGCGCGCCTGCGGCAGTCTTCCTGTCCGCAGCGGTATCAGTGGCTGCGGCTGTCTCCGGGACGGAGGAGGCCGCAGTATCCGCAGGTGCAGTGTCCCCGGATCCTGACTTGCTGTCCGCAGCGGCGGAGTCCTCAGTGCCGTAGCGGTCCTCAGTGCCGTAGCGGCCCAGATCCGGCATGGTACTGGCGGCCCGCATGGGCAGGGTGCTCCGCTGGGCCAGCGAAGGATGCCCTCCCGGTACTTCTTCGCGCTCACGTGCAGCCCTGGCCCGCGCCGCACCGGCAGCTGTTCCGGAGTCTTCCCCGGACTCCCCCGGACTCTCCGCGCCGGCGGCCGGGCGCCCGGCAGCATCCGGGGATGCAGCAGGCGCTGCGTCCTCCGCGCTCCGGGCCGGGTGCTCCGTTTCCGGCGCTGTTCCTGCCAGTCCGGCAAACTCGGCGTCCCAGGCGTCGTGCTCAGCCGGGTCGTCCTCGCGGGAACCCGGCGCAGCCTTGCCGCTGACTATGGTCTCGCTCGCGTCGGACGGGCCCGCGCCGCGCCCGTCCGGCGTCTGGTCTGCGGGGACGCCTTCCGTAGTGGGGTCATGGTCCTGGCTTGCCACTGCTTCGTCTCTCATCCCAATCCTGTATGAAGTCACCGGGTGTGGTGGGGGTGTGTCCGGTTCCGTCCTTCATAGACACTACCGGCCGCGGCACCCCGAATCGAAGGTGCCACCCCGAACCGCCGCAACAGCTTTTCGGGTGCACGCGGCGCAGCCTAGGCCGAGCGGACGGTGGCTTCGCCGGCGTCGCGCGCCAGCAGATCGCCGCGGAAGCCTGCCTGATAGGCGCGCTTGCCCAGGATCAGCGTGTAAGCCCAGTACGCGGCCAGCACCATGGCGCCGATGCCGATGCGCAGCCAGTGCGGCAGGGAACTGGGGGTCACGAACCCCTCCACCAGGCCGGAAATGAACAGGACCACCACCAGCCCCAGCGCCACAGTCATCAGCGACCGTCCTTCCTGCGCCAGCGCCGCAATTCGGGTCCGTGGACCGGGGGCAACGAGCGCCCAGAAGATCTGCAGTCCGGCCGCCGCTGCAATAAAAATGGCGGTCAGCTCCATGAACCCGTGGGGCAGGATGAAGAGGAAGAACGTATCCAGCTCACCGAAGGAGGCCATGGTGCCGGCGGCTGTTCCGATGCCGACGGCGTTTTGGTACAGGATGTACGGTCCCCAGATTCCTGTGACTCCGAACGCCACGGCCTGCAGCGCAATCCACGCATTGTTCGTCCAGACCATCCCCGCGAAGGACGCCGCAGGATTCTCTGAGTAGTAACTGGCGAAATCCGACTCAACATACTGGCGCAGCTCGGCATCCGTGCCCATGGCGGCCAGGACCCCGGGAGTGTTCACCACCCAGTACGCGCTCATGGCGGACACCAGGACAAAAAGCACCCCGATGATCACCGTGAGGATGCGTACCCGGTAGAACGCGGCCGGAAGCGAATGGACAAAAAACCCGGCGAGGTCCTCGAAAAAGTTGGAGCGGGCACCGGTAAAGCGTGTCCTGGCACGGGAGAGCCGCATCGACAGGGCGGCGGAGAGCGCTCCTTCGGGTGCCACGGAACGGACCATGGACAGGTGCGTGGAGGCGCGCTGGTAGAGCTGCAGCAGTTCATCGGCCTCGGCACCGCTGAGGCGGCGGCGGGCAATCAGTTCATCAAGCCGCTTCCAGTCCTGGCTGTGCACGGCGGCGAAGGCATCCAAGTCCACGCCTCCACCCTAGCTGGCACGGCGGCCTGTCCCGCATGCGGGAGCCGGTGGGTGCATGGGTAAAGTGGGACCCCAGAGAAGAAGGCCCGCTCCGGATGCACCGGCGAGCCTCGGGATGCGGTTCGGATGGAGGCAGGGGCAGGCATGAGCACGGTAGTGACCGGTGAGGCCGTTGTCCTGGAGCTGCGTCCCGCGTCCTTTGCGGCGCGTGCGCTCAGCTGCCTGATCGACGTCGTCTCCCAGCTGCTGCTGTTGCTGCTCCTGTTTTTCCTCATCGGCAACACCCTGGACGGATCGCTGGACCCGGCGCTGACCCGCGCCCTGCTGCTGACCAGCGTGGTCCTGGTCCTGGTGGTGGTTCCGGTTGCGGTGGAAACCCTGACGCGGGGCAAGTCGCTGGGCCGCCTGATCATGGGGCTGCGGATCGTGCGGGACGACGGCGGTGCGGTGCGCTTCCGCCAGGCGTTCACGCGCGGGATCCTGGCCGTGCTGGAAATCTACATGCTCGCCGGTTCGCTGGCCTTCATCGTTGCGGTGTTCAACGAAAAGTCCAAGCGGCTCGGGGACATGCTGGCCGGAACGTACTCAATGCGTGAGCGGGTGCAGGCACCGCCTCCCCCCACCGTGGACATGCCCGCAGAACTGGCGCCGTGGGCGGAGCTGGCGGACATCGGCCGCCTGCCGGATCCCCTCTCCCGGCGGGTTTCCAGGTTCCTGGCCCAGGCAGGCCGGATGGCCCCGCCCGCCCGTTCTTCCATGGCAGCCTCCCTGGCCACCGAAGTGTCTGCGTTTGTTTCCCCGCCACCGCCTGCGGGCACCTTTCCGGAGACGTACCTCCGTGCTGTCACTTCCCAGCGGCGCGAGCGCGATTACGCACGCCTGAGCGCCCAGCACGAACGGACCGAGCAGCTGGGCCGGAGGCTGCACAGGCTTCCATTCACCGACGCCTAGCAGACCCCGTTCTCCCGGCGGAGTCCGCAGCGAGCGTTCACCCCGGGTTCACTTCCAGGCCGCCTCCCGGCTGTTTCCTCCTGCCAGCGTGGAGCAACGACGCATCCACGATTGGAAAGGCAGGACCATGAATTCTCCGCTCACCCCCGGGAATCTCCCCGAAGGCAGGCGGCGGCTGCTGCCCATGCTCGGCCATACCCGCGGGAAGCGCAGTGCCGTCACCTGCGCCCTGAAATGCGACAGTGCGTGCAGCAGGGCCGTCTGCAACACCTCAGCCAACAGCTATTTCCGGGACATCGTCTCCGCCGAGTTTTCCCGCCGCACCGCCCTCGGTGCCGTGGCCGCCGGCATCCTGAGCGCCGCCGTCGTCTCACTGGGCGCCTCGCCCGCCGCAGCAGCTCCCGGCCGTCCCGGCGGCGGACCCGGACGGCCGGGCCAACGCCTGGACTTCTCCCCAATCCGTCCGGTTGATGCCGCAGTGGACAGCTTCGACGTTCCGTCCGGTTACACCTGGGAAGCGCTGATCCGGTGGGGAGACCCGCTGTTCAGGGACTCCCCCGGCTTCGACTTCTCGGCACAGGACGCCGCCGCCCAGGCACGCCAGTTCGGCTACAACAACGACTACCTGGAAATCCTCCGACACCCCGGAGGAAAAAAGGGCCTGCTGGTCTGCAACCACGAGTACGTCAATCCGCAGATCATGTTCCCCGAAGCACCCGCTTCCGCGGCGGAAGAAGCTGCCCGCCGGGCCATCTTCCGCAACGCCGTCGGCATGTCCGTGGTGGAGCTTGTCCGCGATGCACGCTCCGAACCGTGGAACTACGTCCAGGGCGGCAGGCTCAACCGCCGGATCACCATGGACACTGTCTTCGAACTCACCGGACCGGCGGCCGGGTCAGCGCTGCTGCAGACCGGCGAGGACCCGCAGGGCCGTTTTGTGCGCGGCACCCTCGGCAACTGTGCCGGCGGCAGCACCCCGTGGGGAACCGTGCTCTCCGGGGAAGAGAACTTCAACGGGTTCTTCCGCACGGACGGAACCAGCGCCGCGGACCGGCGCTACGGGCTGGACAGTTCTGCGACAGCCATGGGCTGGGAAAAGGACGACCCCCGCTTCGACGCCCGGTCCGAGGCCACCCGAAACGAGCCCAACCGGTTCGGCTACATCGTGGAAGTCGATCCGGAGGATCCGGATTCAGTGCCCCTCAAGCACACCAGCCTGGGCCGGTTCAAGCATGAAGGAGCCAACGTCACGATTGCCCGGAACGGCAAGGCGGTGGCCTACTCCGGTGACGACGAGAGATTTGACTACCTGTACAAGTTCGTTTCCAAGCGGAAGTACCGCAGGAACGACAAGCGGCACAACATGACCCTGCTTGCCGAAGGCGACCTCTACGCGGCTCAGTTCAGCGGAAACTCGCCCGCCGCCGAGGTGGACGGAACCGGCGGCCTGCCTTCCGACGGCGCGTTCGACGGAACCGGCACGTGGCTGCCGCTGGTGGTGAACGGCAGGTCCCGGATAGAGGGAATGAGCGTAGAGGAAGTCCTGGTCTATACCCGGCTTGCCGCGGACAGGGCCGGCGCCACGAAGATGGACCGCTGCGAGGACGTCGAGCCGCACCCCGTGACCCAGCGCGTGTACGTGGCCTGCACCAACAACTCCAACCGCGGTACAGGGACGAACGCCGGGCCGGACGAAGCTAACCCGCGGCGGGAGAACCGCGACGGGCACATCATTGAAATCATCGAGAACCGCTCTGATCCCACCGCCACCAGTTTCAGCTGGAACCTCCTGATGCTGTGCGGGGATCCGGCCCAGGGCGATGCCACGTACTTCAGCGGTTTCCCGCAGGACGCCGTTAGCCCCATCTCCTGCCCTGACAACCTGGCCTTCGACTCGGCCGGCAACCTCTGGATCTCAACTGACGGAGCGCCGTCGGGCATCGGCTACAACGACGGCCTGTTCAAGGTGGGCCTTGAGGGAAAACAGCGTGGCAGGGTGGAGCAGTTCCTCTCCGTCCCGCGGGACGCTGAAACCTGCGGGCCGGTCATCCACGATGAGGAATCCATGGTGTTCGTTGCCGTGCAGCACCCGGGCGAGGACGGAAGCTACGGAGCTCACACGTCCTACTTCCCGGACTACGCTTCGGAGTCCCCGGAGCCGGGCCAGGTCCGGGCTCCGCGCCCGGCCGTGGTGCAGGTCTACCGCGAGCAGGCCCATGCCGGCCGCCCGCGGCACAAGGGCCCCGGGCACAAGAGCCACTGAGCCGGTGCACAGACAGGCAGCCGTGCCGCTTCCTTTCCGAAGCGGCACAGCTGCCTGTTTTGCTGCGCGGCGCTGGTGCGCTGCTGCGCGGTCTAGTAGCGGTAGTGGTCCGGCTTGTAGGGTCCGGCCACGTCCACGCCGAGGTATTCGGCCTGCGGCTTGGTCAGCTCGCTCAGTTCGACGCCGAGGGCACCCAGGTGCAGGCGGGCAACCTTTTCGTCCAGGATCTTCGGCAGCACGTACACCTGGTTGGCGTACTCCGGCGTGCCGTCTTCCTTGTTCTGCCCGTACTTGGTGAACAGCTCAATCTGGGCGATGGTCTGGTTCGCGAAGGAATTGGACATCACGAAGGACGGGTGCCCGGTGGCGTTGCCGAGGTTCAGCAGACGGCCTTCGGAGAGCACGATGATGCTTCGCTGGTTCTCGGTTCCTTCGTCGAAGATCCACTCGTGGACCTGCGGCTTGATTTCCACCTTGCGGATGCCGGGGACCCGGGCCAGGCCCGCCATGTCGATCTCGTTGTCGAAGTGGCCCACGTTGCCCACGATCGCCTGGTGCTTCATCTGCGCCATGTGGGAGGCCATGATGATGTCCTTGTTGCCCGTGGTGGTGATGAAGATGTCGCCCTGGCCCACAACCGATTCGAGGCGCGCCACCTGGTAGCCGTCCATCGCAGCCTGCAGGGCGCAGATCGGGTCAATTTCGGTAACAATGACGCGGGCACCCTGGCCGCGCAGAGCTTCAGCTGCACCCTTGCCCACGTCGCCGTAGCCGCAGACGACGGCGACCTTGCCGCCGATCAGGGTGTCGGTTGCACGGTTCAGGCCGTCCGGCAGCGAGTGGCGGATGCCGTACTTGTTGTCGAACTTGGACTTGGTGACCGAGTCATTGACGTTGATCGCCGGGAAGAGCAGCGCTCCGTCTGCGGCCAGCTGGTAAAGCCGCAGCACGCCCGTGGTGGTCTCTTCCGTGACGCCGCGGATGCCCTTGGCGATTTCCGTCCACTTCCCCGGGGCCTCGGCCAGTGACCGGCGGAGGGTGTCGAGGATGACCGTGTACTCGTAGGAGTAATCGGGGTCGTCCTCGCCGGGGTTGGCCGGAACGGCGCCGGCGGCTTCGAACTCAACACCCTTGTGCAGCAGCAGGGTGGCGTCGCCGCCGTCGTCCAGGATCATGTTCGGTCCGCCGGAGCCTTCCGGCCAGGTGAGGATCTGCTCGGCAGTCCACCAGTATTCCTCGAGGGTCTCGTTCTTCCAGGCGAACACGGGAACACCCTTCGGGTCTTCCGGGGTTCCATCGCCCACCACAACGGCGGCAGCGGCCTCGTCCTGCGTGGAGAAGATGTTGCAGGAGGCCCAGCGGACCTCGGCACCCAGGGCCGTCAGGGTCTCAATCAGCACGGCCGTCTGCACCGTCATGTGCAGGGAACCGGCAATCCGGGCACCGGCCAGCGGCTGGCTGGGACCGAATTCGCGCCGCAGCGCCATAAGCCCGGGCATTTCATGCTCAGCCAGGCGGATCTGGTGGCGGCCGGCTTCGGCCAGGGACAGGTCAGCTACTTTGAAGTCAATGCTCACAGGAATGCGGTCCTCAGTTCTTAGGTGTTGTCGGCCGGGGCGTCGGATGCCGGCAGCAGTACCGGGATACCTTCTTCAATGGCATAGCGCACCGGCTTGCCGTCCGGTCCGGGAGCAGTGGAAACGAGTTCGTTCCCTTCCTGCAGCAGGTGCGAATGGGTCTGCGGGCAACGCAGGATATCCAGGAGATCGGCGGTCAGGTTAGCCATGGCTGCGGCACTTCCTTGCGAAACGGTTGACTGGTCACGGCCGCGGTTCATCCCCGGCTGATTTCTCCAGCCTATAGCGTGCAGGGCGACGCGGCTTAGTTCAGCTGGGTTCGCTGATCTCTTCGCGCAGCACGCGGAGGTGGGAACGGCGTGAGGCGCCCAGCTCAGCGGGCGGTTCCAGCGCGTGCTTGCCGCTGCGGCGGCCGGGTTCCTCGGCCGCAGGAGCCTCCTCGGCTTCCCGAACGGCGTCCACCAGCGCGGAAAGCTCGTCAGGGCCGGGTGTGCGGGGAAGCGTGCCAAGATCCAGGCGGAGGACTTCCCAGCCGCGCGGGGCGGTGAGGCGCTGTGCGTGCAGTTCGCACAGGTCGTAGCAGTGCGGTTCCGCGTAGGTTGCGAGCGGTCCAAGGACCGCGGTGGAATCCGCGTACACGTACGTCAAAGTAGCGACGGCGGCCTGCCGGCACGCTGAACGTGAACAAAGACGTAAGGATCCCACGGGTCAATACTCTACCCGGCAACCGTGTGCAGCCGGCGCAGCCACGCCGGGCTCCCGATGCCCTGCGACACGGTCTCCCCGCGCCAGGCGGTGCGGGCTAGAGTAGGTGCCATGTCGCCAGGATCTTCCGCACGGATAAGGCTCGACGCCGGCTCCGGCGAGGGCGGGCCGGACCCTGCAGTGCCGCGCCCGTTCCGCAGCCGGCGCCGCAACCGCCACGGACGGGGCCTGCGCGGAGAGCTGCTGCCGGCGCATCTGGCCGGGTCGCGGACCCGCGCGGAACGCTTTGATGACTGGGTGATGGAGTCCGCTGAACGCCTCGAACGGCTCTGGGGCGAGGACATCCAGACCTACCAGTTCATCGTCCAGGAGATTCCGGACGGCCTGGAGGAACTGGTGCGCCGCGGCGGTTCGATTCCGCTGGCTTCTTCCAGCCCGGGTCTGGGCCCCAAACCGCCGGTCATCACCATCTACCGCCGGCCCGTGGAATCAACTGCACGCGGACTGGTGCCGGTCAACGAGCTCATCCATGACGTAGTGGTGGAACAGCTGGCATCCCTAATGGGCATGGATCCGGAGACCATTGACCCCACCTACGGCCGGTTTCGGCCGCTGTAGGGCCCCCTAAGGGAACCCGAAGGGAAACCCTGCAGTGAAACCCGCAGGGAAACCCGCAGGCTAGTAGCCGATTCCCACCTGAACGGAGCGGGCCCCGGAAGCACCTTCGGGGAGCGGCAGCACGGAAATACCCGGCCCCTCGCCGGTGACAAGCTGCGCGCCGTAGACCGCGTCGCCCACCGCACTGACCAGGACTGCGGCCAGGTCTCCGCTTCCGATGTCCCGGGACTGCAGCGTGACGGTCCGGCCTTCAGGGACCTGGATGGTCTTCTCCTCCTGCAGGGTTCCGTCGGTTCCCAGCGCCCGGACCCGGATTTCTGCTTCACCGTCGGGTGCAGCCAGGACCAGGGAAGAGTTCCCGCCGGGGGCGGCCACGGCGAGGTGTTCGCTGCCCAGCCGGGCGTCTGCGGGAGCAACAGCCAGTTCCACCCGTTCGCCGGGTTCGGTGCCGCGGCTGAACACCGCAGCGGCGGCCACAGCGACGTCGGCTGACAGGTCCAGGGTGTAGGTGCCTTCGGGAAGCTCCGCCAGCGGAATCTTTCCGACTGTGCCGGCCGGGACACTGAACACGCCGCCGCCGGGAATCTCCACCTCGCCCTTTTCGCCGAAGACCCGAAGATGCACGGAGGCATCAGAGGTTCCGGGCACCGCGACATTAAGAACCGGAGACACCGATTCGTAGCCGTCCTGTCCCGCGAGTTTCCTGGTGGTCTCCGGGGACTGCAGCGCGACGCCGGTGACTACCTGGCGCGGGCCGGGCGCCGCAGTCGGTTCAATGATTTCAACACCGCCGGCAGTGAGTCCGCGCAGGATGCTCTGTTCGATGAAGGCGCTTACGGGGCCGCCGGAACTGCGTACCCGTACCGCTGCGGACTCCTGACTGGAAGCCAGGCCGGCCAGGACGATGGACCGGGTCTGCCCCGGAGCCACCACGATTCCACGGCTGCCGCCGGTTTCGATCCTTCCCTCCGAGCCAAAGATCTCCAGGTCCACCGTCGCCGGGGTGACGGAGGGATTGTTCAGCCGCAGCACGGCGGTGGCGCCCACTGTGGTCCGGGCGCCCAGGAGCCACATATCGTTGGCCGGTGTCTGGCAGTTGGCAGCAGCCAGCCCGGCCAGGTCTCCGTCTGAGGCGGTGTAGCCCATAACGGCGTTGGCGACGGCCTGCCGGTCCCCGCTGGGTTCAGCCTCGAAGGCGGTAACCGAGGTGACTTCCTTGTTGGCCAGGACTCCGCCCAGCCGGGTGCCTGCCAGCGGAACGTCGGAACCCGGCTCCAGGGCTGCGACGGCAGCTCCGCTGCCAAGCACGGTCAATGCCGCCGGTGCCAGGGCTGCTCCCGCTCCGCCCACTACGGCGGTTGTGACGGCCGTGGACGCTGATTCGGATACCGGGCTGAACTCTGCATCCACTGAGGTGACGTTTCCGGCGAGCAGCCGCAGGGGTTCCGGGCATACGCCGGTAAGCGTGCCTGCGGGGACTTCGGTGGCCGGCGGCGCGGCGGCCAGCTCGGTGCGCGGCGGTGACGCGATGGCAGCGGCGGTGATCAGGGCACCGGCGGTTCCCAGCAGTACGGTGCCGGAGAGCACTGCATAGGCTTTTTTCCGGCCCGCGGCCCTGCGGCTGCGTCCCTCGGCACGGGATGAACCGCCTCCGGATGTTCCGGTGGGATCGGCCATCAGCGCACTCCTTCAGACGAGTTCTTTTTCACCGGCACGGCTGCATCCGGAGATGCTTCTGCTTTGGCGGCTCCCCTGGCGCGGCGCTTCCCGGGTGCTTTGTCCCGCCGGGCACGTGCCCCGGAACGGCTGTCCCGGGCGAGTGCCGGTTCCTTCCCGGGGCGCGGGGCCGGGTGGTCCTGCGCGGTATGCCGGTCCGCAGCGTCCTCCTCGTCCGCAGGCACGGGGGCAGCGGGTGTGCGTACCGGCCCCTGCCGTCCGGGCAGCCGGATGACGCCGGAACGGGACGGGGTGGGAACGGCCAGCAGTACTGTCAGGCCAAACACAATGATCTGCACGATTCCGGTCCATGGTTCCCACGGACTGTAGTAGCTGACCGTAAGTTCTCCGCCTTCCGCCGGAAGATCAAAGGCCTGTGCCCACCCGTCAGTGGCCGGTTCAAGTGCCTTGCCGTCCAGGCTGGCCCGCCAGCCTGTGTCGGCACGTTCGGCCAGCACCAGGCGCCGGCCCTCAGGCCCTTCCGGGATGTCAGTGTCGACGTTGGTCGTGGAAGAGGGAACCAGTTCCAGGGTCTGGCCGGCAGCATCCACAATGCGGACCCGCGCGGTCTGCCCGGCAACTGTTTCGGTGCCCTGCTCATCCAGTGATCCGGTTACCCGCCAGAGCCAGCCGGAGCCGGTCTGGCCAACCGAGGTCAGTCCCGGAACGGCGTCCACCCGGTCAGCAAGGAGTTCAGCCGCTGTGTCCGAGGTCTGCAGCACCACAAACCCCACGCCCAGCCGGGCAAGTTCCTCGCGCGGATCCACTCCGGTGCCTGCGGTGATAACCGCGACGGCGCCGCGTAGCGAGGCGGTCGCTTCGTCGTCGGGGGCATGCGTTTCGTCTCCAATGGTGCCGTCGACGGCGCGGGCGGCGTAGCCTGCGTTCAGTCCGTCCAGGGTGCTTCCGTCAGCACGCATCAGGGTCGCAGTGATTTGGTCTTCCGGCCCGATGGCCAGCACCAGTGCACGGGTCTGGTCCGCGCTGCTGCCGCGGTCGGCGGCGGTGGCCGGAAGCACCCGCGGGTCGGTTGGCCGGATGAAAAGTTCAAGTCCCGGCTGCACTCCGCTGGAGTTGGCGGCCGATGCCGCACCGGTGGACTGCGGAATGGTCCAGGCCGCCAGGCTCGCGGCGGGCCCGGCGCTGAGCAGGACGGCAACGGCGACGGCACCGGCCGCTGCCGGGCGGCGGGTCCGTCCGGTTTCGTTTTTCCGGCCGGCGAGCACCAGGTCCAGGGCAGGCAGGGCCGCGCAGAGCAGGGCGAAGACCGCGGCGGAGACCAGCGGACCCGGGAACGGGGTCACCAGTGCTGAGGAGGCGCTGCCGGTCACCAGGTAGGCCGATGCTGCAGATAATGCGAGGGCCGCGATGGCCATCAGCCAGCCGAGGCGGGCAGTTCCGGCACGGCTGGGGAAGAACAGTGCCGCGGCTGACAGCGCAGCGAGCGGGACGCCGACCAGCAGGGCAAGAACCAGGGCCCATGGACCCTCGGGCAGGAACCCAAGCCCTGCCACCGGGTCCCAGCTGCCAAACGCTGCGGGGTACCCAAGGAGCTGCTGCCACAGCGCCGCCGGTACGAACGGAAGCGGAACACCCGGATCTGCGGCGGCAGCGCGCAGGTTGCCGGACGCTGAAAGCACCACGGGCAGCAGGAGTGCTGCCGGGGCCAGCAGGGACCACCAGAGCGTGCGTGCCCGCGACCCCAGGCGCAGTGAAAGCACAAGGACCAGAAGCACGCCCAGGACGAAGAGCAGCGGGGCGCTGGCAGTCAGGACTGAAAGGAGCAGGCCCGCGGCGGCAGCGGCCGTCCAGCTCGGCACACCCTGGACGCCGGGCTTGCGCGGTCCCGGCTGCTGGTCGGCCGGGGTCCGGGCCGGGCGGGCAGCGGTACCTGCGCCCACGGCACGTGCCATGGCCAGGACCGTCAGGGGCAGAATGATGTGCGCGACCAGCGCGCCCAGGCGCCCCTGGCCGATGGAGACCTGCAGGGCGGGAAGGGTCCCCCAGACCATCGCAGCCCAGAACCTTGCTCCGGGACGCCGGGTCAGCGTGCCGGAGGCGAACCAGGCGCTCAGTCCGGCCAGCGGCATGGCCAGCAGGACCAGCACCACGACGGCGGCGTTGGCGTTGCCCAGGCCTGCAGCTCCGAGCAGCCACAGAACGTAGTCAAAGGGATCACCGTGGCCCGGGTAACCTGCGCCGACTTCGCTCCACCAGGAGCTTGCATTGGCCCAGATAGCCGAGAGTGTGTCCGAAACAGGAAGCAGCGCGCCTCCGGTAAGGGCCGGGGCGCCGACCAGCCGGTGCAGGCCGGCAATTGATGCAGCCGTCAGGAGCAGGGACGCGGCCAGGGCACCGGCACCGGACCAGGCACGTCCGGTAGCCAGGGCAGCGAAGTCGTCGTGCGCGTCACCGCTGGGTTCATACGGCTGGGCCGCGCCGGGTGTCTCCGCCCGGTAGGCGTTCGCAGCGGCGTCCGACTCGTGGACTGACCTGCGGTGCTCGCGGACCTCGCGCGGTGTGGTGACCAGCGCCCGGACCGTACTGCGCGGGAGTTTGCGGGTTGCCGCTGCCCTGCGCCGTGAGCGGTAGAGATCGACCGGCCGCAGCACAGCGGCGATGCTGGAAACCAGGGAGCCGGCAGCGTATCCGGGGTCCTTGGCCAGCATGCCAAGGAAGAACCGGCCGAATCCGCCGAGCACGGCGCCCAGTGCCAGGAACGGCACCTGCCAGGCCGGGGCGTGCTTGAGCCGCAGGAAGACTTCGGCTTTGCGGGAGGCGCGGGCGGTGGCAGCCGGGTTTGGCCGGCTTCCGGCATGGCGGACCCGTGCTGAGGGAACCACCACTACGCGGTTGCCGGCGAGCCGGTTGCGCCAGCAGAGGTCTATGTCATCCCCGGTGCCGGGCAGTGCGGGGTCAAAGCCGCCCAGGGCATCCCAGGCATCCCGCCGAATCAGCATGCCCGCGGAGTTGACTGCGAACACGTCGCTGCGGGAGTCGTACTGGCCCTGGTCCAGTTCATCGACGTCGATCATGGTCAGGCGCTCAGCCCAGCGGCTGATGGAGACTCCGACGTCGATCAGCTTGCGCGGGTTGTCCCACTCCACCTGCTTGGCCCCGGCAATGGTCACCGAGGGGGCCAGCTCCACGGCCCGCAGCAGCTGTGCCAGCGCCCCGGGATCGGGGGCGGAGTCGTCGTGAAGCAGCCACAGCCATTCCTGTGTACTGTCTGCGGGTTCAGCACGCCGGGGCAGCTGCTCCAGTCCTGCTTTGACTGCGGCGCCAAAACCGGACCGGGTTCCTGCACCGGTGACGGGGCTCCCTACGGGAAGCCCAAGCTGCAGGAGCGACGCGGATGCGTCAGCTGAGCCGGCGTCTACACCGATGCAGAAGTCTGCCGGCCGGGTCTGGGCCGCCAGGGCGGAGAGTGTTTCTGGGAGGTACTCGGCACCGTTGTGGGCTACCACTACGGCACATACGCGGACGTGCGAAAGAATTAGACTGCCTGCTTCCGGAGCCGGCGGCGTTCGCGCTCGGAAAGTCCGCCCCAGATGCCAAACCGCTCATCATTGGCCAGCGCGTACTCGAGGCACTGTGACCGCACGGTGCACGCTGCGCAGACCTTCTTGGCGTCCCGGGTGGAACCGCCCTTTTCCGGGAAGAAAGCTTCGGGATCGGTCTGGGCGCACAGGGCATCCGCCTGCCACCCGAGTTCACTTTCGTCTGCGTAGCCGTCCCCAATACCGGGCAGCCCGATCCAAACCGGACGCTGCTCGGTTTCTGCGGGGGCGGGGAAAAGGGAGATCGGCGGGTCCAGAAGGTCCTCGCCGCTCGGGGTTTCACCTCCGGCAAGGGCCTCGTGGGCAGCAAGGAAGGCGGTGGCTGCATCTTCAAGGCTGCCTCCGGCGCCTTCCCGGTAGCGGTCTGCCGCCTGCGGGTCAGCAGGGTCGACGTACCAGTCTCCGGGCACGCCGCGTGAGCCGTAACTCGTTGAAGCCTGCGCCTGGATGTCCGGCCGGCCCTGCATCTTCTCTGCTTGCCCCATGGAGTCCTCCCGGTGTAAATGCCCCAGCATCGGATATCTGGATTCACCCAGGCGACAATCAGCCTGCTGTGAACGCATGTAGGTCATGGTTTGCTGGAACAAATCCGTCCCCTAATTACACGCGTGTAATACGGTCACGTCAAGCTGTTTCGGCATCCTATAGAGTCGGAACCGTCTCACGGCGGCGCGCCACGCCGGAAATTTGCCCCGACCGGTTCCCGCAGCTCCGCCCCACCCTAGCGAAAGCGACAAACCCATGACGGTCAACCCGGTTCCCCACATACTGAACACGCTGAGGACCGAGCAGGCAACCTCACCTGCCCTGATCTGGTACGGGCCGGATTCCGAACGGGTGGAACTCTCCGGAAAGGTGCTGGACAACTGGGCCGCCAAGACGTCCAACTACCTCGCTGAGGAGCTCGACGCCGAACCGGGGACCACAGTCGAACTGGATCTGCCCGTTCACTGGAAGACGCTCGTCTGGGCTCTTGGCGCCTGGCAGGCCGGCTGCCCGATTGCACTGTCGGCAGCCGCAGGTGCCCCGGTTAGGGCCACGGCAGCCGATCCGGAGCCGAGGACTCCGGGCGAACTCGTGGCAGCGGTAGCGCTCCCGGCCCTGGCTATGTCCTGGCCGGACACCCTGCCGGGCGGAACCAGCGACTATTCGGCGGAAGTCCGGGCCTTCGCAGACACGTGGACGGGCCCGGCTTACCAGGATGAACCGGCCGAGGCCATAGCCGGCACAGCAGCGGACCCCGGCGTAGCTTTCAGCGCCCTCACCGAGGCGGAACCGGTTCAGGGACAGACTGTGCTGGCCCCCGCTGAGGCAGGGACACAGCGCGTCCTGGGAACGGCGCTGGCCGTATGGGCCCGGGGCGGAACGCTGGTTGTTACCGGCAGCGGCGTCGAGGCCACCGAGCGGATGCTGGCGGCGGAGAAGGTTACTGCTCGGCTCGGGGCCTGAGCGGCTTGGCCGGCTCTGCCGCGGCTTCCGGAGCCGCGGTATGGGCCGGGTCCACGGTGAGTTCCATGGCAAGCTCGTCGGCTTCAGCGTCGCTGGCCGTGCTGTTGAACACCCAGTACCGGTAGGCGAAGAAGCGAACCACGGTCGCGACGCCGATTCCAATGACACCGGCCATAAACAGGGTTCCGTTGTCCGTGATGCCCATCGGGTAGCGGGCGATCCAGGTGAACCCCGTGGAGATGAAGATCCCGATGCCGTTGATCAGGATGAACTGTCCAAACTCGCGGGCGACGTTGGACTGGCGGCGGTGGCGGAAGGTCCACCAGCGGTTGGCCACCCAGGAAAAGATCGTGGCGATCGTGGCTCCGGCAAAGCGGGCCTTGGCCGGGCTGCCCTCCATCACGCTGTGCATAAAGATCCAGGTCAGGCCGTTGTCCACCACAAATGCGACGGCTCCGACGGTGCCGAACTTGGCGACCTCCCGCCAAAAGGCAGACGCCAGGGACCTAAGCCAGGAAATAAATGATCGAATCATGACCCTCCGCGGCCAGTTATGTACGCACGGGGATTCCCGCCGGACGAAGGAACTGCCGCGCTATGGCACGGCAGAGACAACCCACTTTACCTTCCGTTCCTCGGATTTGGCCCTCGTCCCGCGGGTTTGGCCCGTGACACAGGGCAGGAACTTCGCGCAGCTTCGGTAACCTGTAGACGTGAGATTTCCTATTATCGGCGTTGTCGGCGGCGGCCAGCTGGCCCGGATGATGGCCCCGGCGGCCACCGAACTCGGGTTTGAGCTCCGGGTGCTGGCAGAAGGCCCAGATGTTTCCGCTGTTCCGGCTGTAGCCAATGCCGTAGTCGGTGACTACACCGATTACCAGACACTGCTGAGCTTTTCCCGCGGCGTGGACGTCCTGACGTTCGACCACGAGCACGTCCCCGGGGAGCACCTGCGTGCCCTCGCCGCAGAAGGCGTGAACGTCCAGCCCGGACCGGATGCGCTGGCGCATGCCCAGGACAAACTGGTGATGCGCGCAGCCGTGGACCGTCTGGGCCTGCCGAATCCCCGCTGGGCTGCCGTCTCCTCCGTCGCGGACCTGATCGATTTCGGCAAGGCGTCCGGCTGGCCGGTGGTGCTGAAGACCCCGCGCGGAGGCTATGACGGCAAGGGGGTGCGGATCATTGACGACGCCGCCGCTGCCGCGGCGGCAGCGGACTGGTTCACCGGCACTCCCCTGCTTGCTGAGGAAAAGGTTCCCTTCACCCGCGAACTTTCCGCTCTGATTGCGCGCACGCCGGACGGTGAAGCCGCGGCCTGGCCCGTAGTCCACTCCATCCAGGTCAACGGCGTCTGCGACGAAGTGATCGCCCCGGCCCAGGACCTGGCCCCGGAAACGGCGGCAGCGGCTGCGGAGGCAGCCCTGCGGATCGCCGCTGAACTGGGAGTGACCGGCGTCATGGCCGCTGAACTCTTTGAAACGCCCGGCCGGGGCCCAGGTTTCCTCATCAATGAACTGGCCATGCGCCCGCACAACTCAGGGCACTGGACCATGGATGGTTCGGTTACCGGCCAATTCGAACAGCACCTGCGCGCCGTGCTGGGGCTGCCGCTGGGCAGCACCGCACTGCTCGGCGGCGTGGCCGTGATGAAGAACTTCCTCGGCGCTGAGAACCCGGACCTGTACCTTGGTACCCGGCTGGCCCTCGCAGCCGAGCCGGCCGCCAAGGTACATAATTACGGCAAGACGGTGCGCCCGGGGCGCAAGGTCGGCCACGTCAACGTTGTCGGAGCCGCCGCTGCAGACCTGCCTGCTGTCCGGCGAAGCGCCGAACGGGCCGCAGCGATCATCCGCGACGGCCGCGAACCGAATGAGGAGAAGGCATGAGCACCGCCGTTAAGCCGCTGGTCGGCCTGGTCATGGGGTCGGATTCAGACTGGCCCGTCATGGACGCAGCCGCAGCGGCACTGGCCGAATTCGGCATCCCCTATGAGGCCGACGTCGTCTCTGCCCACCGCATGCCGGCCGAAATGATCGCCTATGGCCAGGAAGCACACCGTCGCGGCCTGCGCGTCATCATTGCCGGTGCGGGCGGCGCAGCCCACCTGCCGGGCATGCTCGCCTCCGTGACTCCCCTGCCGGTCATCGGCGTTCCCGTGCCGCTGAAGTACCTCGACGGCATGGATTCCCTGCTCTCGATCGTCCAGATGCCTGCCGGCGTTCCCGTGGCCACCGTGTCCATTGGCGGCGCCCGCAATGCCGGCCTGCTGGCCGTGCGCATGCTGGCTGCCGGCACCGATCCCCTCGCTGCAGGCCTGCAGCAGAAGCTCATTGATTTTGCCGGCGAACTCCGCCAGAGCGCCATGGCCAAGGGTGCCAGGCTGCGCACTGCGGTCCCGGAAAGCGCATAGGAGCGGCGGATGAGCAGAACAGCGGCGGGCGCGTCCGGGACCGTTTACACGGACCCGGTCCGATACCCGCAGTCGGCATCACCCCGGCTGCGCAACAAGCGGGCCTTCCTGCTGCTGTTCCTGACGCTGGTTCTTCCCGGCTCCGCGCAGGTGGTGGCCGGGGACCGGCGGCTGGGCCGGATGGCCCTGCGGATCACGTTCCTGGTCTGGGCTGCAGTGATCGCAGTGGCGGTGCTGGCGCTGACCAACAGGATCCTGCTGGTGAACATCTTCACCAACCGCTGGGGTTCCTTCCTGATCATGGCGCTGCTCGCCCTGCTCGCTGTCGGCTGGGCGCTGCTGTTCCTCAACACTTTCCGCATCATCCGGCCGCCCCTGCTGCAGCGGAACATGCGCCCGGCCGTTGCCGCGGCAATGGTCGTGCTGATGGCCGTCACCAGCGGCGGGCTGGGCTACGGCGCGTGGCTGCTGAACGTCAGCCGGCAGACCTTCGACAACATCTTCGCTTCCGGTCCCGCCTTTGACCCGGTGGACGGACGCTACAACTTCCTCCTGCTCGGCGGGGACGCCGGCGCCGACCGCACCGGCCTGCGCCCGGACAGCATGTCCGTATTCAGCGTGGACGCCGACACCGGTCAGATCGTCACCTTCGGCCTGCCGCGGAACTTCCAGAACGCCCCGTTCACTGACGGTTCCCCGCTCTGGCAGGTCTTCCCCGACGGCTACAGCTGCGGCGATGAGTGCATCCTGAACAGCCTTTACCCCGTGGTCGCCGAGCAGTATCCCGACCTCTACCCGGACTCCCAAGATCCCGGCGCCGAGGCCATGATGGATGCCGCCGGCGGCATCCTGGGACTTGAGATCCAGTCCTACGTGATTGTGGACATGGAGGGTTTTTCCTCCCTCATCGATGCCATGGGCGGCGTGAAGATCGACGTCGGCGGCTGGGTTCCCATAACCGCGGCGGAAATCCCCGGCACCAACCTGCACTACCCGCCGGACGGCTGGATCGCCCCCGGCGTGCAGACCATGGACGGCTACACCGCACTCTGGTACGCCCGTTCGCGCGAATTCGTCACCGACTACCACCGCATCGCCCGCCAGCAGTGCGTCCAGCAGGCCATGGTGGCCCAGCTGGACCCTGCCACACTGCTGACCCGGTTCCAGGCCATTGCGTCGGCCGGCGAGCAGGTGGTCCACACCGACATTCCGCAGGACCAGCTGGGCAGCTTCGTGGACCTCGCCCTGAAGTCCAAGAACCACGAGGTCCAGCGGATGACCATTGGCCCGCCGGACTTCGGTACTGCAGCGGATAACTTCGTCACCTACCCAGACTTCGACCTGATCCACTCCCGGGTGCAGGAGATGCTCACCGAAACCGATGCCGCGGCTGAGGCAACGCAGGAGCAGGCGCCCCCGGCGCCGGTGGACGACGGCGCGATCGGCCAGGACGATCCGGCTGCGGAAGCGGCACCTGAACCGGCTGCCCCGGCGCCCGCACCGGAACCCGCTGCCCCTGCCGGCCCGGAAATCACCGAAGAGTATCTCCAGGAACTGGCCCGCCTGGGTGACACGGCTACGCTGGGCATGCTGCTGGACAACAACGGGGTCTGCAGCGCCGGCTGACCCGCCGGTCCCTCCTCCCCTGCCGTGTACCGGGCCTCTCGGTCCGCGGCCACCACATACCGAAGAGAGAGACATGTATCTGCTTTCAGGCACCCTCCGCCCCTACGCCTGGGGTTCCCTGACGGCCATGGCTGAGCTCTTTGGCCGTGACCCGAGCGGGGAACCCGAAGCTGAGCTTTGGTTCGGCGCCCATCCCGGTGCGCCGTCCCCTGTCCTTGGCGGGGAACCTGCCACCCTTGATGAGCTCATTGCCCGGGACCCGGAGCAGCTGCTGGGCCGGGAGACCGTTGCCGTGCACGGACCGGCCCTGCCGTTCCTTGCGAAGGTGCTCGCTGCCGGATCACCGCTTTCGCTCCAGGTCCATCCCACCAGGGAACAGGCACAGGCCGGCTTCGCTGCCGAGGAAGCCGCCGGCGTTGACCGTGCAGCGGCAGACCGGAACTACAAGGATGCCAACCACAAGCCGGAGATGATCTTCGCGCTGACGGACTTTGAAGCACTCTGCGGCTTCCGCCGGCCGGAGGACGCGGCGCAGCTTTTCCGCAGCGTCTCCCGGCTGGTGGAGGCCACGGGCCGGCCGGCACCGGAACTGCTGGCCCAGACCGCGTCTGACCTGGAGTCCGGACGCCCGGAAACCGAACGGCTTGAAGGCGTATTCCGCCGCCTGATCAGCGGGGGCGAGGAAGTCCGCGAAGCTGTTGCTGCCGCGGCCGGCGCCGTCCGGGCGCAGGACACAGCCGGCCGGGCCGAACTCGATCCGGCCGTGGCTGAACTCGATGAGCTGGACGGCTACTATCCCGGGGATCCCGGTGTGCTGATCTCCCTGCTCCTGAACCGTGTGTCCCTCTCCCCCGGAGAAGCGATCTACCTCCCGGCAGGAAACGTCCACGCCTACCTGCGCGGTCTTGGGGTGGAGGTCATGGCGTCCTCGGACAACGTGCTCCGCGGAGGGCTGACGCCCAAGCACGTGGACCTGCCGGAGCTGCTGAAGACCATCGATTTCCAGGCCCTGGGGATTCCCCGAGTAGAGGCAGAGCGCACCGGGCTGGGCCAGGAACTCTACCGGCCGCCGTTCTCCGAGTTCTCGCTTCAGCGGCTGGAGCTGGCGCAGACCGCCGGCGCTGAAAGCATGTCATCGGCGGACGTTCCGCTGCTGCAGAACGGACCCACCCTGGTCATGGCGCTGCGCGGTTCGCTGGTGCTTGATTCGCCGAAACAGGACCTGATCCTGAACCCGGGAGACTGCGCGTTCATCGGCGCCGACGAGGCACCGGTGATCGCCAAGCTGGCCGCGCATTCGGCCCAGCACGACGACGGCGCGCTGGCCTTCGCCGTGACCGCAGGCTCCGCTTCCCCGGCAGCGGACCCGGAGGCACCGACCCTGCGGATCTAGCACCGGGGACCGCGGAAGCGGAAGCCGGGACCTAGCGTCCCAGCCTGCTGCGGAGGGCACCGATTCCGCTGCGGACCTTCCGCAGGGCCGTCTGGGCCAGCGGCAGCGCATTGGTGAAGACCGGGTAGAGCGGGGACAGCGGCTTATCCCAGGTTCCGGCCAGCATGTTTTCATGCTGCGCCCAGCCCATCTTGAACTTGGACACCCCGTCGTTGAGCAGGCCGTTGAAGTCGTAGCGGGTGATGCCCCGGGCCTTCATCTCCTGGATGGCGAGCCATTTCAGGGCATAGTTCGCCCGTAGGCGTTCGCCTTCCTCGCTCATCCCGCCGTACAGTTCGAAAGCGGTGAAGCCGCTGGCAGACAGCCACAGGAATGCGACGACGTCGCTACCCTTGAACGCGGCGTAAACCGGGGAATCTTCGCCCAGGTTGTCGAAAATATCCAGGTAGTAGGCGTCTTCGTGGATACCAAAGCCTGCCCGCTCAGCCGTCTGCTTGTAGACCGCCAGGCACTGCGAAAGCTCTTCGCGCCGAACCGCGCGGTACTCCAGCTCCTCGCGTCCGGATTTGCGGATGTACTGCCGGTGTTTCTTGCTCATGGCAGCCAGCAGCTCATCTTCCTCCCGGCTGAGGTCCAGGATGAGGGTGCGAGGGATCAGGATGGTGTTCGTGCTGGGCCGGAATCCGGCACCGGGCAGCGCTGCCGCAGCCGGGGAGTCCGCATCCCAGTCAGGTTCGATGGTCAGCGCTACTGCATGGTGTTTTGCCTTGGCGTAGCCGGCGGCGGCGGTGAGCAGTTCGGCTTCGCGGCCCGGCTCCCCCTGGGGTCCGCGCGGAATGTAGGCAAGGGCCCGGAAGGGGAACGGCAGCCGGCGGATCAGCAGCTGCGCCGTGCCGACTACGGTTCCGCCGTCGGAAAACAGCAGCCGTTCGGCCTGCCAGCCGTGCTCGGCCTTGGTCTTTCCCCACCCCCACAGCTGCTGCGGGTGCCCGTTGAACTGGTTGACGAGGCCATTCCAGCGGGATGGATCAGTGCAGGGAGTAACGCTCAATGTCATGCCATCTAGCCTACGTGGAAGCCGGCACCGGCTTCGAACGCGCGGTTGTTATGGAGCTGAGACCGTAGGCAGAGCGAAAGGCACCAGAAATACTAAGCATGCTTTGTTAGGCTCGACTATGGCTACTTCGACCCCCAGAACCTCTAGTCCATCCGGCGCTGCCGGCAGCGGAACCGGGCCCACGGGCAGCTACTCCGGCAGCGATCTGGCCCGGCAGCTGACCGTCACCGCGTCCTTCATCATCTGCATCATCGGCTCTGTCATTGGCGTGGGTGTCTTCGGCGGCACCCCCATCGCCGAAGCGGCCGGCGGGGCACTGAGCGCGGACGCCACCTATCTCGCCCCGGCCAGCCCCGCCTTCTCGATCTGGTCCGTGATCTATACCGGACTCGGCGCGTACACCATCTACCAGTGGCTGCCCTCACAGCGCACCTCGAACCGACAGCGCCGGCTCGGCTGGCTGGTAGCTGCCTCGCTGATCCTGAACGCCGCCTGGATCCTCAGCGTCCAGGCCGGATCCGTCCCGCTCTCCGTCGTCGTCATTGCGGCACTGCTGGTGGTCCTGGCACTGATCTTCGCCCGCTACGCGCGCAGCCGCCCGGACAGCCTGCTCGGCGCCGTCGTCGTGGACGGAACGCTTGGCCTGTACCTGGGCTGGGTCTGCGTGGCCATCTGTGCCAACATCGCCTCTGCGCTGACCTCCGGCGGGTTCGACGGCTTTGGCCTGGACCCTGTGGTGTGGGCGGGCATCGTGCTGGCTGCAGCCGCCGCCGTCGGCGTTGGCCTCGCGCTCTACGGCCGGGGCCGGCTGGCACCGGCAGCCGCCCTCGCCTGGGGCCTGTCCTGGATCGCCGTCTCCCGGGTGAACGGGGAACTGCTCTCCACCCCGACGGCGGTGCTCGCCGCTGCGGCCGCCGCCGTCGTCGTGATCGCAACGATTGGTGCGCGGGTGGCGGAGATCCGCCGGAACTAGTCCGCGCATGCAAAGAGGAGGCCCGGACATTGTCCGGGCCTCCTCTTTATGCGGCTTGCGGGTGCTTAGCGGAGGCGGGCGTAGGACTCCCACTTGTGGGACTGGTGCTCGCCGTCAACCATGCGGATGGTTCCGGACTTGGAACGCATCACGATCGACTGGGTCAGAACGCGGTCCTTCTTGTAGCGCACGCCGCGGACCAGGTCGCCGTCGGTGATGCCGGTGGCAGCGAAGTAGCAGTTGTCGCTGGTGACCAGGTCGTTCGTGGAGAGCACCCGGTCCAGGTCGTGGCCGGCGTCGATGGCCTTCTGCTTTTCCTCGTCCGAGGTCGGCCACAGGCGGCCCTGGATGACTCCGCCAAGGGTCTTGACCGCGCAGGCGGTGATAATGCCTTCAGGGGTGCCGCCGATGCCCATCAGGGCGTCGACGTCGGTACCCTCGCGGGCTGCTGCGATGCCGCCGGCGACGTCGCCGTCCATCAGCATCCGGGTACGCGCACCGGCGTCGCGGATTTCCTGGACCAGCGGCTTGTGCCGGTCCCGCTCCAGGATCATGACGTTGAGCTGGTTGATCTTCTTGCCCTTGGCCTTGGCGATCAGGTGCAGGTTCTGCTTGACCGGAAGGCGAAGGTCCACCATGTCCGCTGCTTCGGGACCGGTGACCAGCTTTTCCATGTAGAACACGGCGGAGGGATCGAACATGGTTCCGCGCTCTGCGACGGCCAGCACGGCCAGGGCGTTGTTGATGCCCAGCGCGGTGAGGCGGGTGCCGTCGATCGGATCCACGGCGACGTCGCAGAGCGCACCGGTGCCGTCACCCACATGCTCGCCGTTGTAGAGCATGGGAGCTTCGTCCTTCTCGCCTTCACCGATGACCACAACGCCGTTGAAGTGGACGGTGGAGATCAGGGAGCGCATGGCGTCCACAGCAGCGCCGTCGGCCGCGTTCTTGTCGCCGAACCCGACCCAGTGGCCGCCGGCAATGGCGGCAGCTTCGGTGACGCGGACCAGTTCGAGCGCTAGGTTCCGGTCCGGCTCGTCGTCGCCGACTGCCAGAGCGGGTGAAAGAGTTGAGTACTGGGCACCTTGGGACACGTCTAACCTCATCTTTGAAATTCGGGCCGCACTGTCTGGAATTGTCTGGAATTGCCTCAAAAGGCGGTTCCAGACAGCTGGCCCGCTGCTGTTCCTTGCTCCGATCATAGTCGCCAAGTGGCCCGCACCACTGCTGGACTCCCGCATTTCACGTCGGCTGACGCTTCGGGGCCCCCGGCCGCGCTTGCGCAGGAATAGGACTTGCCGCCCCGGATAGGCGATCATGGAAGAGTGAGTGAGCAGCAGCAGCCCGAAGAGCCAGTAACCCCCACCCTGACCGCCAAGCAGGCCAAGCGTGCCAACGCTACGGTCATTGGAATGCTCATTGCCACCGGAATCACGCTGGCAATTGTGCTAGTGCCGGTGCTGCTGAACCCGTACCAGAAGCCGCAGCCGCGCAACGTGGACGTGCAGGCCATTGCCTCCGAGGCAGCCGCCGACGCTGGCTACGATCCGCTGGCCCCTGAGCTCCCTGACGGCTGGACGGCAAACTACGCGCGCTGGGACTCCGGCGTCAACAGCGGCGTTCCGGCCTGGGAAGTGGGATATCTCACCCCGGATACCGAGTTCATCCGGCTGACACAGACAAACACGGCGAACCCCACCTGGGTTTCCCAGACCACCAAGGACTCCCTGGTGGCCGGTGAACGGACCGCCGGCGGTGCCGTCTGGCAGCTCCGCGACAGCGCCAACGGTGAAGCCCACCTGGTCACGGAGGTCAACGGCATGACCGTTGTCCTCAGTTCCGAGGCAGACCTCGCCACAGTAGACGTCCTGGCTGAAGCAGCACTTTCAGACCTAGCGTCCGCCGGGCAGTAACACCCCCGGGGCCCGGCCGCGGGCGACTTGCGGCGGTAACAGAACAGCGGATCGGCGTTGAATCGCCGTATTGTTGTACCGTGACCGAATTGAACAGCCCCCTTACTTCTCCCCTCACTCCCGCCCAGGCCTGGCAGCGCCTGCGCGAAGGCAACGACCGGTTTGTCTCCGGCACCTCCCGGCACCCGAACCAGGATGCACCCCGGCGCAGTTCCCTCGTCAACGAGCAGAACCCCTTCGCCGTGATCTTCGGCTGCTCGGATTCCCGGCTCGCTGCCGAAATCATCTTCGATCTGGGCCTGGGTGATGTTTTTGTTGTCCGTACGGCCGGACAGGTCACCGACGACGCCGTGCTGGGTTCGCTCGAATACAGCGTCGGCGTCCTGGGCGTTCCGCTGATCGTCATCCTGGGCCATGACAGCTGTGGCGCCGTCACTGCTGCCAAGCACACCGTGGACACCGGCTCCATGCCGGCCGGCTACGTTCGCAATCTGGTTGAGCGAATCACCCCCTCCGTCCTCGCGGCCCGCCGCAACGGCCTGGAGGACGTCAATGACATGGTGGTTGAGCACACCCGCCAGACCGCCGAGCGCCTGGTGGAAAGCTCCCGCCTGATTTCCGACGCCGTTGCCTCCGGCTCCACCGCCGTCGTCGGGCTCTCCTACCGGCTCGCTGAGGGCCGTGCCGACCTGGTCTCCAGCATCGGCACCCTGGAGACTGAAACCACTGGTCTCGCGGCCGGCTAACGGGCAGGAAATACCGCCCCATTCCGACACGCGTTTTCAGCGCCGGCGGGCGCGCCGACTAGGCTGGTAGCCATGACTTCCAACTCCGCTGAATACCGCATTGAACATGACACGATGGGTGAGGTCCGCGTCCCGGTAAACGCCCTTTACCGCGCCCAGACCCAGCGCGCCGTGGAGAACTTCCCGATCTCCGGCAAGCCGCTGGATGACGCGCACATCGAAGCGCTGGCCCGCATCAAGAAGGCTGCCGCCACCGCCAACGCAGAACTGGGAGTGCTCGACGACGAGCGCGCCAAGGCGATCGCTGCTGCTGCTGACGAGGTTGCAGCCGGCAAGCACAACGGCCAGTTCCCGATCGACGTGTTCCAGACCGGTTCCGGCACGTCCTCGAACATGAACACCAACGAGGTCCTGGCCGAGCTCGCCACCCGTGCCCTGAAGGCAGCCGGCAGCGAGACCTCCGTTCACCCGAATGACCACGTCAACGCCTCCCAGTCCTCCAACGACGTCTTCCCGACCTCGGTCCACGTTGCCGCCACCTCCGCCCTGATCAACAACCTGATCCCGGCGCTGGAACACCTGGCCGTCTCCCTGGAGCGCAAGGCCGAAGAGTTCAAGGACGTCGTCAAGTCCGGCCGCACGCACCTCATGGACGCCACCCCGGTGACCCTGGGCCAGGAATTCGGCGGCTACGCTGCGCAGGTCCGCTACGGCATTGAGCGTGTCCAGGCCTCCCTGCCCCGCGTGGCCGAGGTTCCCCTGGGCGGCACCGCCGTCGGCACCGGCATCAACACCCCGGCCGGCTTCCCGCAGCGTGTGATCGAACTGCTGGCAGCCGATACCGGCCTGCCGCTGACCGAAGCACGGGACCACTTCGAGTCCCAGGCCAACCGCGACGCCCTCGTTGAGGTCTCCGGCATGCTGCGCACCATCGCGGTGTCCTTCTCCAAGATCGCCAACGACCTGCGCTGGATGGGCTCCGGCCCCAACACCGGACTGGGCGAAATCGCCATCCCCGACCTGCAGCCGGGCTCCTCGATCATGCCGGGCAAGGTCAACCCCGTCATCTCCGAGGCCGTCATGCAGGTTGCCGCACAGGTAGTGGGCAACGACGCCGCCATCGCCTGGGCCGGCACCTTCGGCTACTTCGAGCTCAACGTCGGCATCCCCGTCATCGCCTCGAACCTGCTGGAATCCATCCGCCTGCTGGCCAACTCCTCCGTGATCATGGCGGACAAGATGATCGACGGCATCGAAGCCAACGTTGAGCGCGCCCGCTACCTGGCTGAGGCATCCCCGTCGATCGTGACCCCGCTGAACAAGTACATCGGCTACGAGAACGCCGCCAAGATCGCCAAGTTCGCGGTCAAGGAAGGCAAGACCATCCGCCAGGCCGTCGTCGAACTCGGCTTCGTCGAGCGCGGAGAGGTCACCGAGGAACAGCTTGATGCTGCCCTCGACGTCCTCTCGATGACCAAGCCGCCGCAGGCTTAGTCTTCCGGATTCAAGGAGGGGCCGCCGGATTGCCGGCGGCCCCTTTTTGCTGCGCTTTTACAGCATGGATGACCTATTTGCACTGAGCGCCGCAGCGTGCAAAAGTTTACTTCGTGAAGAATAGTGCAGATTTCGACGGCAGCCTCCGGGAACGCAAGCGGGCAGCTACCCACAGCGCCATTACCAGTGCTGCCCGGGGCCTCACCGCGGAACACGGACTCGCCGGCTTCACCGTGGAGGAACTCTGCGAGCAGGTGGGCATCTCCCGGCGCACCTTCTTCAACTACTTCCCCGCAAAGGAAGATGCCGTGCTCGGCGCCCCTGCCGCGCTTCCGGAGGAACTCACCGACCCGTTCATCGCGGCCGGCACCCCGGGCCCCGGGCTGTCCCCCACCCTGCTCCAGGACCTCGTGGATCTTTCCGTGGCCCATATGGAATCCATGGCCGTCTCCCGGGCCGAGCTCACCCAGCTCAAGGACGCCCTGTCCACCGAACCCAAGCTGGTTCTGAAACTGATGCAGGGCACCCGCGAGGCAGACGAGCGCCTGCGCCGCCTCATCGCCCGGCGCGAGCACCTTGAACCCGCAGATCCCCGTATCACCGCCGTGACCACAGTCTTCTCCGCCCTCATCCAGCGCGCCGGACCGGAGTTCTTCGATCCGGACAACAAGCGCAGCTACCGCGCGGTGCTCACCTCCGCAGTCGAGTCCGCCCGGGCTGCCTTTTCTTCCTTCTCTCCCGTCACTGCCAGCAAGGACCCATCATGACCACCACCGCCGCGCGCTCCTCCGGACCGCTGCTGCTGACCCAGAAACGCATCTGGATCATCTTCTCCGCCCTCATCGCGGGCATGCTCCTGTCCTCCCTGGACCAGACGATCGTCTCCACCGCCATGCCAACGATCGTCGGCGAACTGGGCGGCGTGGAACACCAGACCTGGATCACCACGGCCTACCTGCTGGCAACCACCATCGTGATGCCCATCTACGGCAAGTTCGGCGACGTCCTGGGCCGGCGCAACCTCTTCCTCTTCGCAATCGCCCTGTTCACTCTGGCCTCTGTGGGCTGCGCCTTCGCAACCGACTTCTGGATGTTCGTCCTGTTCCGTGCCATCCAGGGCCTGGGCGGCGGCGGCCTGATGATCCTCTCCCAGGCGATCATCGCGGACATTGTTCCGGCCAATGAACGCGGCAAGTACATGGGCCCGCTGGGCGGCATCTTTGGCCTCTCTGCCGTCGCCGGCCCCCTGCTGGGCGGATTCTTCGTTGACCACATGACCTGGCAGTGGGCGTTCTACATCAACATTCCCATTGGCATCGCCGCCTTCCTGATCGCGTTCTTCACCCTCACGCTGCCCACGAAGAAGGCGGAAAAGCGGATAGACCTTCCCGGCGTCGTCCTGCTCTCCATCGCCACCACCTGCCTGATCTTCTTCACCGACTTTGGCGGGGACGCCGACCGCGGCTGGACCGACCCGCTGACGCTGGCGTTCGGGGCCGGTCTGCTGGCAGCTGCCTTCGCCTTCGTGCTGGCCGAGCGCCGGGCCGAAGACCCGATCATTCCGCTGAGCCTGTTCAAGAACCCCATCTTTGTGAACAGCACCGCAATCGGCTTCACCCTCGGCATGGGCATGTTCGCTGCCCTGGCCTTCCTGCCCACCTTCCTGCAGATGTCCACCGGCACCTCCGCGGCCGAATCCGGGCTGCTGATGCTGCCCATGATGGTGGGCATGATGGGCACTTCGATCTGGTCCGGCCTGGCCATCACCAAGACCGGCAGGTACAAGAAGTACCCGATCGCCGGCGGCATCCTGGTCCTCGCTGCCCTGCTGTGGATGACCATGCTCACCGCCGAGACTCCGGTCTGGGTGATCTGCTCCCAGCTGTTCGTCTTCGGTGCCGGTCTGGGCCTGATCATGCAGGTTGTGGTGCTGGTGGTGCAGAACTCCGTGCCGGTGGACCAGATCGGCACAGCCACGTCCTCGAACAACTACTTCCGCGAGGTCGGCGCCTCCTTGGGTGTGGCCATTTTCGGCGCCATGTTCACCACCCGCCTCTCCGAGAACCTGATGGGTGTCTTCGAAGGAGCCGGGTTCGACGCCGCTGCCGCCGGCGAGGCGACAGCCACCCTGCAGCCGGCCGCCATGGCCGCCCTCCCCGAGCCCGTCCGGGACGGAATCGTCAACGCCTACGCCGAGTCCCTCGCCCCGGTCTTCTGGTACCTCGTGCCGTTCCTGGCCCTGGCACTCATCCTTGCCTTCTTCCTCAAGGAGATTCCGCTCTCCGACGTGGCAGGCATGGTTGCACGCGGTGAAGCCGTGGGCGGAGAGGAAGCTGACCGGCTCGAGGCTGAGCGGCTTGCCGCAGCGTCCGGCGCGGCTCCTTCTCCAGAGGATGCTGCGTCCTCGGCGCGGGACAATTCCGGGGCGGCCAATCCTCCGGACCAGCAGCCGGAACGGCGCTAGCGCCCCCAGCGGGTTCCCTGTGGCGTCCGGTTTACGCCTCGAAGACGGGCACTCCGGTGGAGTCCCGTGCTAGGTCAATGAGCATCCGGTGCCGGGCGTTGAGCTCGGGCAGCGCATCGAGGGCGAACCAGCGCACGTCGGTGGATTCGTCGTCGTTCACCCGGGCGGCGCCTGCAACCCAGGCGCACCGGAAGACCAGGTTCAGGAACTGGCAGCGGTCCTGGTTCGGGAACATGATCGGGTCCGTAGTGCCCACGTGGATGAGGTGTTCCAGCTTCGCCTGCACTCCGGTCTCTTCCTCCACCTCGCGCAGCAGGCCGGGACCGGGTTCTTCCCCGGGTTCCAGGATGCCGGTGATCAATGTCCAGCGCCCGTTGTCCGCCCGCCGGCACAGCAGCACCTCGCCTTCCGGGTTGAAGACGACGGCGGCAACTCCGGGCAGCCACAGCAGCTCGTGGCCCACTTTTTCGCGCAGGGACAGAATGAAGTCGGGTGTGGGCATGGCACTACTCTAGGCCAGGGACTGCGAGCGCCAGCAACGCGCCGGCAAGCATAAACGGACCGAACGCGATCCGGGTCTTTCCGGTTCCCCGGCGGGAGGCCACCAGCCCCAGGCCCCACATGCCACCCAGCACGAACCCTGCCGCAGCGCCGGCCAGCAGGTAGCCGAAGCCCGCAAACCCCAGGTAGAGCCCCAGGACACCGGCAAGCTTCACGTCTCCCAGCCCCAGCCCGGACGGCGACACCACCCGCAGCAGCAGATACCCGCTGAGCAGAAGCACTCCGCCGAGCGCCATGGACGCGAAACGCCCGGGTTCCCCGGCGGTGAGCGCGGCCGCTCCCAGCAGCAGGGCAGAGACAGGATAGGCCGGTAATACGAGGCGGTCCGGCAGCCGCCGTGTCCGAATGTCCTCGACCGCCAGCTTCCAGGCCAGCACCACCAGGTACCACAGCGCCGCGGCGAGCAGCAGGGCTGAAAGGAGCTGCCCGCTCCAGTACTCCCCCAGGATCCCCCACATGCGCCCTACGGTACGCCACCGCAGAACCGGGCATACCGCAGGACGCAGCAGCTGTGGATTACCTAGCCAATGGCTCCCTCTTCCAGCAGATCCGTCACCAGGGCGGCGATCGGAGAGCGCTCGGAGCGGGTGAGGGTCATATGCCCAAACAGCGGGTGCCCCTTGAGCGTCTCCACCACGGCGGCGATCCCGTCATGTCGGCCCACCCGCAGGTTGTCCCGCTGGGCGACGTCGTGGGTCAGGACCACCTTGGAGTTCTGCCCAATCCGGGAGAGCACCGTGAGCAGGACGTTCTTCTCCAGCGACTGGGCCTCATCCACAATCACGAAGCTGTCATGCAGCGACCGTCCGCGGATATGGGTCAGCGGCAGGACCTCGAGCATCCCGCGGTCGAGGACCTCTTCCACCACTTCCTTGGAGACCAGGGCCTCCAGGGTGTCGAAGACCGCCTGGCCCCACGGGCCCATCTTCTCGCTTTCGCTGCCGGGCAGGTAGCCCAGTTCCTGGCCGCCCACCGCGTACAGGGGCCGGAAGACCACCACCTTGCGGTGTTCCCGCCGCTCCAGGACGGCTTCGAGCCCGGCACACAGCGCCAGCGCGGACTTGCCCGTTCCGGCCCGCCCGCCCAGGGAGACGATGCCGACTTCCGGGTCCATCAGCATGTCAATGGCCAGCCGCTGTTCGGCTGAGCGCCCGTGCAGTCCAAACACGTCCCGGTCCCCGCGGACCAGCCTCACGTGTTTGTCCGCCCCCAGCCGGCCCAGCGCCGAGGAGCGGCCGGAGAGCAGCACCAGGCCGGTGTTGACCGGCAGGTCCGCCGCGTCGGGCACGAAAACCGGCTGGTGCTCGTAGAGCGCACTGATCTCGGCGTCTGACGTCTCAACTTCCGCCATGCCCGTCCAGCCGGTGTCCCGCACCAGTTCGTTGCGGTACTCATCGGCCGTGAGTCCAACGGCTGCCGCTTTCACGCGCAGCGGCAGATCCTTGGACACCACGGTGATGGTACATCCCTCGTCGGCGAGATTCCGGGCAACGGCAAGGATCCGGTTGTCATTCTCTGATCCGCGGATTCCCAGCGGCAGCACTTCCAGGGATACGTGGTTCAGTTCCACCCGCAGGGTGCCGCCGGAGTCCCCGATCGGCACCGGACGGTCCAGGCCGCCGTGCTGAACGCGCAGGTCATCGAGCAGGCGCAGGGCGGCGCGGGCAAAATAACCCAGCTCCGGGTCGTTGCGTTTGCTTTCGAGTTCGCTGATGACCACCAGCGGCAGGATGACCTCGTGTTCGGCGAAGCGCAGGATTGCCTTCGGATCGGACAGCAGGACGGATGTATCAAGCACGAACCCCTGAGGCTTGCCGGCTGTGCCGGAGGTTCCGGGCAGGGATGCTTTGGTTACGGCCACTTAGAACTCCAGTCAGGGACCGCAGGCCCCGAATAGCTAGAAGTGTTCTTCTCCGCAGTCCGGCACGGGACGCCGGGCTGCGGCCTCCCTGCAGACACACTGTGCTGAACATGTGTGAGCATCCGGCCTCCGGTTCCATCAGCATGGGGCTGATCGATACGTACAAGCTACGCCCGGCGGCATGCTGCGGGACACAGGGACACGAAGGAGTTGTATTTGTTCACATCCTGTTTACGCACCGGCCGCGGAACACCCGAAGTCAGCTGTGCAGGTGATCTGGATGACCCCACGACGCCGCCGCTGCCGCGGCCAGCGCTGGAATCGCGGGCCCCAGGGACGCCAGTCCCAACAGCAGGTATCCGGCGCCGCCGCATAGCGAACCGAGGGTCAGCGAACACCAGAGCAGCAGGTAGCGGTGCCAGCCGTTGCCCCGCTCCCCGAACAGGGCGCCGGTGACCTTCTGGCCCAGCTTCACCAGGGTCCCGGTCATGTAGGTGATGCCGATCGACACTTCACCGCCGCGCTCAAACACGGTGTTGAGCAGCCCCATGGATGCGGCCAGGCCTGGAGCCAGCAGCCATCCGGCTTCAGGGAATGCAGTGCTTGCCCAGGCCGCGCCAAGGACGGCGGCGGAGAGCAGGCAGATGGCCGGCCGGCGGTGCCGGTTCAGGACCCGGCGCAGGACGGAGGCGGCCACGACGCCCAGGAAGAAGGCCGCGATCAGCCCGAATGCCTGCAGGAAGCCGCTCAGTGAGGTATCCGCCACGGCCGCTCCGGCCCGCGTGGAGTTCCCGGTCATAAAGGAAACGAAGTAGCCGCCCAGGTGCAGAAAGCCGACGGCGTCCACGTAGCCCGCAGTCCAGGCCAGGCCGGAGGCCAGTGCGATTTCCGAACGGGAGTGCTTCAGCATCGCGGGTTGTTCCGGCTAGGATCCGAAACGTCGCTGGCGGCTGGCGTAGTCCCGCAGGGCACGCAGGAAGTCGACCCGGCGGAAGTCGGGCCAGAGGGCCTCGCAGAAGTAGAACTCGCTGTAGGCGCTCTGCCACATCAGGAAGCCGGAGAGGCGCTGCTCACCGGAGGTGCGGATCACCAGCTCGGGATCGGGCTGGCCGCGTGTGTAGAGGTATTCGGAGATCTGCGCGTCGCTGAGCTCGGCGGTGATTTCCTCGATGGGTTTGCCCTGCGAGTGGGCATCGCGCAGCAGTTCCTTCACGGCGTCGACGATTTCCCGCCGGCCGCCGTACCCGATGGCCACATTCACGTGCAGGCCTGTGGCCGATGCCGTCGCCTCGCCCAGGCGCTCAAGCTGGCAGGTCAGCTCGGTCGGCAGGATGTCCAGCGCGCCCACCGGCTGCACACGCAGGTCGCCCTTCTCCCCCAGCCGGTCCAGGGTGTTGGCGATGATCCCCAGCAGCGGCTCCAGCTCGCCGGGATCACGGTTAAGATTGTCCGTGGAAAGCATGTAGAGGGTCACGACCCGCACGCCCAGTTCCTCGCACCAGCCGAGGAACTCCAGGATTTTATCGGCTCCGGCCTGGTGTCCGTCCGACGTCGGCGCCCCGGCCAGCTTGGCCCAGCGGCGGTTGCCGTCAACCATTACGCCAATGTGCTCGGGGATCCGGTCCTTGACCAGGCTGCGGCGCAGGCGGCGTTCGTAATAGGCGTAAACCACACCGGGAAAGCGCACGGGTGACTCACCTGCCTATCATTCTGAACGGGGCCCGCGGAAGCGGTAGCTTTTTCTCACCTCAAGGCTACCGCGCAGCAGCAGCCCTCCGGTGCAGGCCGGAGCCGAGCCGCGGCTACCGGCAGGTAACCTACCGGGTCGTAAGTTAGGATTGGCAGCATGAGTTCATCCCCGGAACGAGTACCGGTCCAACAGGATCCGGAGTCCCGCCAGGCACCGGGACCGCTGGAATCAGCAGTTGAATCGGTGGCCGATGCCCTGGAGATCAAGCCCCGCCTGCGCGGCTGGCTGCATGCAGGGGCAGCTCCCCTGGCCCTGGTTGCCGGCATAGTCCTGGTGGTGCTTGCCCCCACCACCGGCACCCGGATTGCCTCCGCCGTCTACGCCCTCACCGGCATCCTGCTCTTCGGTGTCTCGGCGGTTTACCACCGCGGCAACTGGAGCCCGAAGGTCAAGACAATCCTGAAGCGGCTGGACCACACCAACATCATGCTGGTGATCGCCGGTTCCTACACGCCCCTGGCGTGGTCGCTGCTGCCCCGTGAAAAAGCCGTGATTCTGCTGGTCATTATCTGGAGCGGCGCACTGGCCGGAATCGCTTTCCGGCTGCTGTGGCTGCATGCACCGCGCTGGCTGTACACCCCGGTCTACATCGCCCTGGGCTGCGCGGCGCTCTTTTACATTCCGGATTTCTGGGCCGTGAACATGCCCGCTGCCATCCTGGTCATTGCCGGCGGCGCTGCCTACATCGCGGGTGCAGTCATCTACGCGATGAAGCGTCCCAATCCCTCAGTGGAGTGGTTCGGGTTCCATGAGATTTTCCATGCCTTCACGCTCGCCGGGTTTAGCTGCCATTACATCGCCATTCTGATGGCCGTGCTCTCAGTTCAGGGCTAGTTCGGGCAACGGGACCGGTTAGGTCCGGGCAGCCAGCTCGGCTTCCACGTCCCCGGCGGTGTCCACCGGACGCCGGCACACCATTCCCCGGCACACAAAGGCCAGCGCGGGAGCGGCGGTTTCCCGTCCCTCAAGCAGCCCGACGCCGTCGGCCTCCCCATGGGCTATCACCAGTCCCGGCCCTCCGACAGCCCGCCCGGCGGAGAGCAGCCGCGCCACAGCTGCCGGGTCCGTACCTGTGACCGCCAGCTCCTGCGGCCCGTCCAGGATGAACTGCTGCACGGCCATGGACCAGCCCACGGCCTGCGGAATGGCCGGTGCCGCGCGCTGCACGTGGGCTACGAGTCCTTCAGCCAGGGCGCGGTGCCGTCCCGGCCCGCCGTAGGACGCCGAGGTCAGCAGCACCCCCGCCAGGAGCCCGGTTCCGCTGGGAACGGCGTCATCGAGCGGGTTCGCCGCGGACTGCCCGCCCTGTGCCTGCCGGATCTGCTCCGGTTCCAGGGCAGTATCGGAGAGCCCTGCGGGTCCCAGGAACCGTTCGACGGCGGTGGCTGCCAGCTGCTGCGCGGCCTGGTGCCAGCGCGGATTGCCGGTCGCTGCGTACAGGGCAAACAGCCCCTCCGCCACCCCGGCGTAGTCCTCCAGCAGCCCTTCAATGCCCTGCGCCTGCCCGTCGCTGGAAACACGGCGCAGGATCCGGCCGTCCCAGTGCACCTCCAGCAGGTAGCCGGCAGCCGACTCGGCGGCGGGCAGCATCCAGTCTTCCGGGATTCCGGCGTCGGCCAGTGCCAGTGCGGCATCGGCAAGGGCGGCGACCGCCAGGCCGTTCCAGCCTGCCACGACTTTTCCGTCCCGCTCCGGCTGCGGACGTGCTGAGCGCACGGCAGCCAGCGCGGCCCGGGCATCCGCCCACACTGCGGCCTGGGCTTCGTCCGGCACGGCGCGAAGCCGAAGCGTGCTGCCGGGCAGGCGGTGGGAGGCCCCGTCGTCGGCGTCGAGGTCCAGCAGATCAAGGGCGGCCGATCCGGCGCCGAGGACTTCCTGCAGCTCCGCCCGGGTAAAAACGTAGGTTGCACCTTCCACCCGGTGACCGTCGACCAGGGTGTCGGCGTCCAGGGAAGAAGCGAAGGCACCGCCGGGCACGGCCAGCTCCGCTGCCATCCAGCCTGCCGTCTCACGGGTCACCCGCAGCGCCAGTGCCTTCGAATCCGCGTCTTCCGCCAGGCGGGAGAAGTGCGCGTAGATCCGCAGGAGCTGCGCGTTGTCGTAGAGCATCTTCTCAAAATGCGGTACCTGCCAGCGGCGGTCGACCGCGTACCGTGCAAATCCGCCGCCGACCTGGTCGTAGATGCCGCCGAGTGCCATCGCGGTGAGAGTGCGCCCGGCCAGCGCTGAGGCTGTTCCTGCCGTCGGAGCGCCGCTGTAGGCGTGGGCGAGCAGGAATCGCAGCAGCGGCGACGGGGGAAACTTCGGGGAGCCGCCAAAGCCGCCGTACTCGGTGTCTTCAGCTGCGGCCAGGGCGCCGACGGCGGCCGCCAGGGCTTCCGCGGTCCCGGACGCAGAGTCCGGGAGCGGAACTGCCGCACTGAGATCCCCCAGCAGATTCCGGTTGGCGAGCTGGTTGGAGGCGAGGTGGGCGGCTATCTGCTCTGCGCTTTGCTCGACATCGCCGCGCCTGTCGCGCCAGGCAGACGATACTGCTTCGAGCACCTGGCGGAAGGACGGAGTGCCCTGCAGCTGCCGGGGCGGAAAGTAGGTCCCGGCGTAGTAGGTCCTGCCGTCGGGAAGGGTAAACACGCTCATAGGCCAGCCGCCCTGCCCGGTCAGGGCCTGGGTGGCCGCCATGTAGGCGGAGTCGACGTCGGGACGTTCTTCGCGGTCCACCTTAATGCTGACGAAGTCCCGGTTCAGGATCCGCGCGGTCTCCGGATCCTCAAAGGATTCATGCGCCATCACATGGCACCAGTGGCACGCGGCGTAGCCGATGGAGATGAAAACGGGCACGTCACGGCGCCGGGCTTCGTCGAACGCCTCGTCCCCGAACGGCCACCAGTCCACCGGATTTCCGGCATGCTGGCGGAGGTAGGCGGAGGCCTGGTTCTTCAGCCGCTCCGCCATGGTCCTATCCTGCCGGGTTGGAGCTTGAGGGCCTGGGGTCAGCGTGGTCCGTGGCATCAGTGGCATCAGCGGCGTCAACGGCTGCGTCTTCTGCCGCTTCGTCACCGGCGGCGCCGGCGGCATCAGTGCCTTCGCCCTCGCCGGTGACCTGGGCACGGTACCGGACGCGGCGGATGCGCTTGACCATGTCCCGGATGAGGAAGACTACGCACAGCGCCAGGAACAGCGTTGCCAGGAAACCCAGCAGGCCGGGAGTGATGTCCCCTTCCTCGAGGCCGGGCTTTAGGTCGCCCTCGATCGGGTTGGTGACCGTCAGGGTGAGGCTGTACAGCAGGTTCACGAACTTTCTCTCTCTTGGCAGAAGGCGGCGCACCAGGCGCCGGATCTACCCTCTATCGTATGCCAGCGAAGAGGTCGGTTTCAGGCACCTGTGACGGGATCCGGGATTCAATCAGCGAATAGTCTTCCCACGGCCACACCTGGCGCTGCATGTCGGTGCTGACTGCGAAGAAGAATCCTTCGGGATCCACCTGGGTGCGGTGGGCCTTCAGTGCCTCGTCACGCACGGGGAAGTACTCGCCGCAATCAACCTGCGTTGTGGTCGGATGCAGGGGCGCCGGCGGCTGGTGGCCCTCGGTGTCCGCTTCCAGCCAGGCAGCCAGCCGCTCAGCGTAGGGAGAGTCCAGTCCCGCCTCCGTCAGCGCCTCGTGCAGGGCGCGGAAGCGTTCGGGGTTGAATCCGCGGTCGTAGTAGAGCTTCAGCGGTTCCCAGGGGGCCCCGGTGCCCGGGTACTTTTCCGCGTCGCCGGCCGCATGGAAGGCTTCCACTGCGACCTTATGGGCCATGATGTGGTCAGGGTGAGGATAGCCGCCGTTTTCGTCGTAGCTGACGATCACGTGCGGGCGGAATTCCCGGACCAGCTTCACCAGGGGAGCCGCAGCTGTCTGAAGCGGGCGGAGGGCGAAGCAGCCGGCGGGCAGCTCCGGCAGCGGATCGCCTTCGGGCAGACCGGAGTCCATAAAGCCCAGCCAGCGGTGCTCGATCCCCAGGGCCGCCTGGGAAGCCGCCATTTCACTGCGGCGCAGGCCCGCCAGGTCCCGCTTGGCAGCGGGGATGCCGGCCGCTGCCGGATTGAGCACGTCGCCGCGTTCGCCGCCGGTGCAGGTCGCTACCATCACGCGGACGCCCTGGGCTGCGTAGGCGGCCATGGTCGCAGCGCCCTTGCTGGCCTCGTCATCGGGGTGGGCGTGAACCGCCAGCAGGCGCAGTTCTCCGGGCACTGAATTGGTTTCGGTGGACAACGCGGTTACTCCTGACAGCCGGCGGAATACGCCGACAAGAATGTTCGATAAAATGAAGCGGTGAGCACTGAGGACAGCATTGGGGACAACAACGCAGCAGACAGCACTGCGGCCAACTCTGCCGGCGTACCGGCTCCCGAGCGCTCTGCGGACGGTTCGTCGTCCGAGACAAGATTAGCCAATCGGTATGGCGCACCCAAGCCGGGGCTCAGCTCCCGCACCAAGATCGTCTTGGGCTCACTCGCCGGGGCCGCAGCAGTCGGTGCCGTGATCTTTATGGCCATTCCCTCTGGAGCAGGAACCCTGACGTCCAAGGACGTCGGCTTCACCATCCCGGATGCCACCTCCGCCGTCGTCGACTTTAATGTCACCAAGCCCGCCGAGGCCACCGTGGACTGTGCCGTGCAGGTCCTCAGTGACAGCTATGCCGTGGTGGGCTGGAAAACCGTCCGGATTCCTCCGGCCGAGACCCCCACCGTGTCAGTGAGCACCTCGGTGCGGACGGACTCGCTGGGAGTGACCGGCGGCGTCAACGCGTGCTGGATTGTGGAACAGGAATCCTAGTTCCGTACCGCTGCGGGATCTGCTGCCGGAGAAACCCGGCCGCACGTCTTGGGTTTGTGCCTCCTGCTGACTAGTATGGAGGCTACGTTACGCCCCGCCCAGGTGATCGCCGGATGAAAATCCGAGCAAACCGGTCACCGCCCGGCGGGGTCTTTGCTTGTCAGGCCATCCGGCCTCGCCGGCAATTTCAGCCAAGCCGAACCTGATTCCTGGGTTCGGATGTCATCTAAGGAGAGACCCGTGTCTACCAACAGCGCATCTGTCGCCTGGCTCACGCAAGAGTCTTACGACCGTCTGAAGGCGGAGCTGGACCACCTTTCCGGCCCGGGCCGGACTGAGATCGTTGCTCGAATCGAACAGGCACGGTCTGAAGGCGACCTGAAGGAGAACGGCGGCTACCACGCGGCCAAGGAGGAGCAGGGCAAGGCTGAAGCCCGCATCCGCCAGCTGACGCAGCTCCTCGAGAACGCGCACGTCGGCGAAGCACCGGCGGATGACGGCGTGGTGGAACCCGGCATGCTTGTTGAGGCCAAGATCGCCGGTGACCTGGAGCGGTTCCTGCTTGGCAGCCGCGAGATCGCCGGGGACAGCGACATCGACGTCTACAGCGAGAAGTCGCCCCTGGGTGCCGCCATCAACGGCCTGCGCGCCGGTGAGTCCACGTCCTACACCGCGCCGAACGGCAAGAGCATCTCCGTGGAGATCGTTTCGGCCACCCCGTACACCGGGTAGCCGGCAACGCTTTAGGAACGGGTCCGCCGGAAGGCGGGCCCGTTTCTGCTTTCCGGCCCGTCGCCGCGGCGCCGCAGCACGATCGCCGCGACCACTCCCCCGGCAGCGCCGAAGAGATGCGACTGCCAGGACACCCCTGCTGCCGTGGGCAGCACTCCCCACAGCAGCGAACCGTAGATCAGGAACAGCACCCCGCCCAGCAGGATCTGGATCAGGTCACGGTTGTAAAAGCCGCGCACCATCAGGTAGGCGAACAAACCGAAAACGACCCCGGACACCCCAATGGTCAGGCCCCCGCCAAAGAGCCACACGCCCAGGCCGGAGGCGAGCCAGCAGATCGCGAGCACGGCGGCGAACCGCCGCAGACCTTCCAGCAGCACCAGGAATGCAAAGGCAAGCAGCGGAAGCGTATTGCTGATCAGGTGACCGGTTCCGGCATGCAGCAGTGGTGAGAACAGAATCCCGTCCAGCCCCTGCAGCTGCCGCGGAATAATGCCCAGGCCCGGTAGCAGTGCGCTCTGAAAGGGCAGGGTCAGGAAGTAGATGACCCACAGGCCCGCGGTGAAGCAGGCGGCAACTACCAGCGCACTCTTCGCCCGCTGCTTCATCGCTTATCCGTGCAGGACTACGGGGTGGAAGCCTTCGGCGCGCAGGTTCTGCAGCACCTTTTCGCAGTGCTCATGCCCCTTGGTTTCCATGTTGATGGTGATTGCTACATCGCCCATGCTGATCGATCCTCCAACCCTGGTGTGGTCCACTCCGGTGACGTTGGCGTCGGATTCGGCGATGATCCGCGAAATTGTGGCCAGCGAGCCCGGACGGTCATCCAGCAGCATCCGCACAACCAGGTAGCGCCCGGCGGCCGCGAGGCCGCGCTGGATTACCTTCAGCATAAGCATCGGATCGATGTTTCCGCCCGAGAGGATCACGGCTGTGGTGCCCGGATTCTGGATTTTTCCGTCGAGCAGTGCCGCGACGCCCACGGCACCGGCGGGTTCAACCACCAGTTTGGCCCGTTCCAGGAGAAAGATCAGGGCGCGGGCCAGCGAGTCCTCACTGACCGTAACGACGTCGTCGACCAGTTCCTTGATGATGGAGAACGGCAGCTGCCCGGGCCGGCCCACAGCGATGCCGTCAGCAATCGTGGAGACCTTGCTCAGCGGCACCAGGGCGTCTGCGGCCAGGGACGGCGGGTAGGCAGCAGCGTTCTCGGCCTGGACGCCGATGATTTTCACTTCCCGGCCCAGTTCCCGTGCCCGTTCCTTGATGGCGACGGCGACGCCGGCCAGCAGACCGCCGCCGCCCACACCCATCAGTACGGTGTCCAGATTGGGAATCTGGTCCAGCAGTTCCAGGCCGAGGGTTCCCTGGCCGGCCACGATGTCCACGTTGTCGAACGGGTGTACAAACACGGCGCCGGTTTCATCGGCGTAGCGCTGCGCCTCGGCCAGTGCCTCGTCCACGTTGTGGCCGTGCAGCACTACCTCCGCTCCGTGGCCCTGTGTGGCGGCGAGCTTCGGCAGGGCAACACCCAGTGGCATAAAGATCCGGGCCTTGATGCCCAGCCGCGCCGCGGCGACGGCGACACCCTGGGCGTGGTTGCCGGCCGAGGCCGCGACGACACCGCGTGCTTTCTGTTCCTCGCTGAGCTTGGCCATCCGGACGTATGCGCCGCGTACCTTGAAGGAACCGGCGCGCTGGAGGTTCTCGCACTTGAGGTAGACCTCGGACCCGGTGAGCCGCCCCAGCGCCCGGGACTGCTCAATGGGAGTGTGGGCAATAACCCCGTCCAGCAGCTTTGCAGCCGCCTGGATGTCGTCAAGGGTTACTGGCAGCTGGGGTGAATCGGTCAACGTGGGTTCTCTTCTTCGGTTGCGGTTGGTTCTGGGTCCCGTCCTGCGCCGGCAGGAAGGATCTCGGGGTCTTCGTCACGTTCTTCATCTTCGGGTACCGGTGGCGAGGAACCCGGCGGCCCAAACTCGCTGTCCCGGCTAAGTATCGGGTCGTGTTCCCACTGCCGGCCGGCAATGTAGCGCACGGTGGCGTTCAGGATGGCCATGAGCGGCACTGCGAACAGCGCGCCGGGAATGCCTGCAACCAGGCTGCCGCCGGTGACGGCCAGGATCACAGCCAGGGGATGCAGCGACACTGCCTTGCCCATGATCAGCGGCTGGAGAATGTGGGATTCGATCTGCTGGACCAGCAGGACAATTCCCAGCATCACGACGGCGTTGATCCAGCCGTTGGCCACCAGGGCCAGGAGCACGGCTATTCCGCCGGTGACGAACGCGCCGATCAGCGGGATAAAGGACCCCAGGAACACCAGGACGGCGAGGGGAAGCGCCAGCGGCACCCCGATCAGCGCCGCGCCTCCGCCAATGCCGACGGCGTCGATGAACGCCACCACCAGCTGCACCCGGACGTAATTGGTCATGGATTCCCAGCCGCGGATTCCCGCACCGAAGGCGGCCGGCCGGGCCCGCTGCGGCATCAGGCCCACGGTGAACCGCCAGATCTTCCGCCCGTCAAGCAGGAAGAAGACCAGCGCGAACAGTGCCAGCAGGATGCCGGCGGCAAAATGCCCCGCACTGGTGCCGACGCTGACGGCACCGGAGAGGATACTGGCCGTGTTGTCCTGCAGGGCAGAGGTGGCCTCATTGAGCAGGCTGTCGATCTGGGTGGAGGTTACCCGCAGCGGGCCGTCGGCCAGCCAGCCCTGAACCTGGTCGAAGCCGGTGATGACCTCGTCCCAGAGGTCGCGGAAGCCCAGCGCCAGCTGCCGGCCCACCAGGGTCAGTGCGGCAACGATCAGGCCCAGGAAGGAGACAATTGTTACGGCGACAGCCAGGCCGGAGGGCACTTTGTTCCGGCGCAGCCAGGAGCTGACCGGCGCCAGCAGCCCGGCCAGCAGCGCCGCGACCATCAGCGGAATGATCAGCAGCGAGAAGTGGGCCAGCAGCCACACCAGTCCGGCGCCGACCACCAGTACGACGCCGAGCCGCCAGGCCCAGGAAGCACTGACGCGCAGTGCGTAGGGGACGTCATCGCCAGCACGGTGAGAGCGCACCGCAGCGGCCTGGACGGCCCTGGGCGCGGCAACCCTGCGCGCATGTGGTCTCATGGCCTCATCTTTCCATATTCAACTGGTCATTCCCTGACCTTTACGCTGCCCGCAAATCAGAGGGCAGCCCGGATTCCCCACTCGGCGCTGAACTCCGTGCCGGGTTCCAGCCAGCGCAGTCCGTCGCCGGAATTGAAGCAGTTTGCCGGGGCTGTCATGGGCTCCAGGGCCACGGCACAGGCCCGCCCCGGCAGCTTGTCCGTGACGAAGACGTGCACGTAGCCGAACTCCTGCTCAGCCCACAGCTGTACGCTGCGTCCGTCAGGTGCGGTGAGTTCATGCCGGTAAAGTCCGTCCCGGGCCGTGAGGCCGGTGAACGCCGCATCGAGGTCCAGCCCGCCCACCCGCTGGCCGCCGCGAAGATCATCAGCGCCGTCAACGGCAACCTGCCCGGTCGGAATGAGGGATGCATCGGTGCTCAGCCGGGTGTCGGCGTCGACTCTTAGAGTCAGGTCCTCGCTGGGCACCTCGCCGAGGCGCAGGAACGGATGGGCCCCCAGCGCGAACGGAGCTTTGCCCGCACCGACGTTGGCCAGGGACTGCCGCACCCGCAGCCCGCCGTCGTCGTCGAGGCTGTACCGGACCGAGTGGACCAGGTGGAACGGATAGCCGTGCTGCGGGAAGATTTCCGCGCTGAGCACTACGGAATCTGCTGCATGCTCCACGGCCGTATAGCCGGTGTTCCGCAGCAGTCCGTGAATGGCGTTCTGCAGCTTCGGTTCGGTGACGTCCAGCTGCTGCTCGTGCCCGTCGAGCTCCCAGCGCGCCCCGGCAATACGGTTGGCCCAGGGTGCCAGCAGGATCCCGGCAGCCGACGGCGGAATGCTCTCATCGGGGTAGGTTTCCACCAGCTGGGTGTCCGCGGCCGTGTAGCTGCGCAGGGCCCCTCCCAGTGAGGCTACGACGGCGGCTGCGTTCCCCTTCTCGAGGCGGTACTGAGCGCCGGTTGCCGGCAGGGATGTGCCCCTGGTCCTAAAAGTCATCCTCTTAGCCTAGACCCGGCAGGGCCCCGGGCGGCCAGCCTGGACCTCATTCCTCGAAGTGTGTCCGGACCCTGTCGCTAACGGCCGCCACCACCCCCGCGGCAACGCTGCGGATTTTGATGTTGCGGGTATTCGAAACGCTGCGCAGGATTTCCACCGCTGCCTCCTGGCTGCAGCCGTTCTGGGCCATGATGATGCCTACGGCGATGTCCACGACGGTCCGGGATTCAAGTGCTGCCTGCAGGTTCCGCGCACGGAAGAGGTGATTGTCGATCCGCAGTGCCAGCCGCAGGGTCCGTGAGGCTTCTGCGGCTGTCCGCTCCACCAGGCGCAGGGTCAGCGGCTGGAACAGGTGCGGCCGCGGCGAGAAGGCACAGAGGACACCGCGCGCCGTGCCTTCGAGTGCCAGCGGAACCGCAGCCAGGCTGCGTACGCCTTCTTCGGCGCAGCTGCCCGGGAACCCGTGCCAGCGCCGCTCGGTCCAGGCATCGGTGACCACCATGGAGGTTCCGGTGGCGATGGCCTCTGCTGCAGGCCCGCCGTCAGCGAACACGGGCCCGGCCATCCTGGCTGCCCGGTCGTCGCTGTGCCCCTCCGCCCGGGTGCGGCGGGGACGCTCGATCATCAGCGAGCAGCCCAGGACCTGGGCGCCGAGAAGCGTGAGTGTCAGGACAGCCAGTTCGGACAGGTAAGCCTGCAGTTCTTCCGCTCCCAGCAGGAGCTCCTGGAAGGCGGCAGCAGGTTCCGGATTCACCTCAGTCACGATTCCCCCTCGATCGGTGAATCCGGATAGTACGGACGCACCGCGCCGGGCAGAAGCGAAACCGGCTTATTTGGGGCTAACTGGGCATTGACTGGGCGTTAACTGACGGGGGGGGGGGGGGGGGGGC
>NZ_JAXIOM010000022.1:0-51529 GCF_049311025.1 Arthrobacter sp. 3Tela_A | reverse complement strand
GCCTGCCTTGTCTCGGGGGCTCGGAGTGGTGTATAAGACACCGCCCCGGAGCCCGCCCCTCCCCCATGCCGCCGTTGACCAGGTCCTGCCAGACAAGCATGCCCAGCCGGTCGCAGTGGTGGTACCAGCGCAGCGGCTCGATCTTGATGTGCTTGCGCAGCATGGTGAAGCCGAGATCCTTGGCGGTCTGGATGTCGGACACCATCGCCTCATCCGACGGAGCCGTGTAGAGCCCGTCCGGCCAGTAGCCCTGGTCCAGCAGGCCCAGGTGCAGGTATGGCTTGCCGTTCAGCAGGAGCCGCCGGTGGCCGGCGGAATCAGTCCCGGTGCCAAAGGTGCGCAGCCCGAAGTACGTCTGGACTTCATCGGTTCCGAGCCGCACACGGACGTCATACAGGAACGGATCCTCTGGGCTCCACAGCCGCGGCGCGGGAAGGCCAATCCGGGTTGGTTCGCCCGGAACGGGCGCGGCCGCTGCCACTTCCGCGCCGTCTGCGAAGACCGTTACATCAGCCCGCAGGCCCCCGCCGGCGGCGTCGCCGCCGCTGGCAGCACCACCGGGTACTACGGTAATTTCGACGCCGTCGAGGGAGTCCAGCGGTGTCAGCACCACATTCCCGATCCAGGTTTCAGGAACCCGCTCCAGCCAGACGGTCTGCCAGATGCCGGACTGCGCCGTGTACCAAATGCCGCCGCGTTCAAGCTTCTGCTTGCCCCGGGATGCCCCGTTGGTGTCGGTCGCATCCAGCACCCGGACCACAAGTTCCTGCTCTGCCGAACCGGCGTCCAGCAGCGCGGTGATGTCCAGGGTAAAGGGTAGGTAGCCGCCGTCGTGCGTTCCTGCCGGCCGCCCGTTGACCGTCACGGTGCAGGATTGGTCCACTGCCCCAAAGTGCAGCAGCACGCGTCCTTCCGGTCCGTCCGGAACCGGAAAGGTGCGCCGGTAAAAGAGTGCCTGGTCCGGCTGCAGCTGGCGTTCGACGCCGGAGAGCGGCGCCTCGGGTGAGAACGGCACCAGGATCCGGCCGTCCCAGGACTCCGGCGGATCAGGTTGGCTGGCGGAGGTGATGGCGTAGTCCCAGTATCCGTTGAGGTTCAGCCAGTTCCGGCGGACCAGCTGCGGCCGGGGGTATTCGGGCAGGACGTTGTCCGGGTCCAGGGCTTCGCCCCAGGCTGTCAGCAGTGCCATGAAGGCGTCAGTCTCCAATTCCGATGGCGGATCCGAACAGGGCGAACCCCACGAACCCGGCGATGTCCACGAGGGCATGGGCAATAACCAGCGGCATCACACGCTTGGTCTTGTAATAGGCGTAGCCGAACAGCAGGCCCATCAGGAAGTTCCCGATCCCGGGGCCGATCCCCTGGTACAGGTGGTAGCTGGCCCGGATGAGGGCGCTGGTGAGAATCATGGCCGGCACGGACCAGCCCAGCGCACGCAGCCTGGTGAAGAGGTAGCCCACCACGATGACCTCTTCCAGGACCGCGTGCCGCATCGCAGAGAGCACCAGGACGGGAAGGGTCCACCAGTAGGTATCCAGGGCGGCCGGAACAATTGCGGTGGTAATGCCCATCGCGCGGCCCGCAGCGTAGACGCCGAGCGTCCCCACGCCGATCACGGCGGCCAGGGCAAAACCGAGCCCGAAGTCCAGCGCCGGCCGGGAGAACGTAAAGCCAATGCGGCGGAACGCCGACCGGCCCGGCTCGGTGAGCAGGAAAAGCACCAGCGCCACCGGGACAAGGGAGAAGAAAATGCCCAGCAGCTGGTACACCAGGTCAAAGACGGGACTCTCGTCCAGCACCGGGTTCAGCGTGGTGGTCTGGCCCTGCAGCGGCCCCTGGGTCATCTTGTCGAGCAGGCGGACGACGGCGTACACGCCTGACTGCCCCAGGGAGAGTCCCAGCACGATGAGGATTTCGGCTATCAGCCTGCGCCGGGTTCCGGCATCAGGGGCGGAGGCGGCGGAAGCGGAGCGCATGTGCCTATTGTGCCTGATCAGGCTCCCCGGGCGGGTTGTCGCCACTTGCCAATAAGCGTCCGGTGCATTTCACTGGTTGAAATGCCGATACCACTGTGCGGCATTCACAGTGCGCCGGCAGGTCAGCGCGGACAGCGAACAGACAGGATGACGGTCTTGGTTCTTTCTTCTCAGGGTTCCACCTCGGTTTTGACGGTAGAGGTGGGCACAGGCCCCCTGGAACCGGAAGCGGTCCTGGCCGTCGCACGGTCAGGCGCCCCGGTGGCCCTGGCCGCAGGTTCCGTGGACGCCATGCAGGCCTCCCGTGCCGTCATCGAATCGCTGGCCGCTGATTCCAAGCCCCACTACGGTGTCTCCACCGGATTCGGGGCCCTGGCAACCAAACAGATTCCGCCCAGCCAGCGGACCGTGCTGCAGCGTTCACTGGTGCGCAGCCACGCGGCGTCGTCCGGGCAGGAAGTGGACCGCGAGGTGATCCGCGCCCTGATGCTCAACCGGCTCTCCACTCTGGCCACCGGCCGCACCGGCGTGCGTCCGGCCGTCGCCTCGGCCTACGCAGCACTGCTCAACGCGGGCATCACGCCGGTGGTCGGCGAGTACGGCTCACTCGGCTGTTCCGGTGACCTGGCTCCGCTCTCCCACTGTGCCCTGGCCCTGATGGGTGAAGGCCGGGTGCGCGACGCTGCGGGCCGGGAACAGGACGCGGCCACGGCCCTCGCAGCAGCGGGCCTGGAACCCCTGGAGCTGCAGGAGAAAGAAGGACTCGCCCTCATCAACGGGACGGACGGCATGCTGGGAATGCTGACCCTGGCCATTGCCGACCTGCACCGGCTGCTGACCACCGCGGACGTTGCAGCGGCCATGAGCGTTGAAGGCCTGCTGGGGACCGACGCCGTGTTTGCAGCAGACCTGCAGGCCCTGCGCCCGCAGCCGGGTCAGGCTGAGTCGGCGGAGAACATCCGAACAGTCCTGCACGGATCTGTCCTGGTGGAGGAGCAGAAAACCGGTGCGTTCACCCGCGTCCAGGACGCATACTCGCTGCGCTGCGCCCCTCAGGTCCACGGTGCCGCCCGGTCAACACTGGCGCATGCGGAGCACGTAGCGGCCTGCGAGCTGGCGTCCGCCGTAGACAATCCCGTGGTGACCCCTGACGGCAGGGTTGAATCCAACGGCAACTTCCATGGGGCGCCGGTCGGGTATGTCCTGGATTTCCTGGCCATCGCCGTCGCGGATGTCGCGTCCATGAGTGAGCGCCGCACCGACCGGTTCCTGGACCGCAACCGCAGCCACGGGCTGAACGCATTCCTCGCCGATGATCCGGGAGTGGACTCCGGCCACATGATTGCCCAGTACACCCAGGCGGGCATTGTCTCCGAGCTGAAGCGGCTGGCGGTTCCGGCTTCGGTGGATTCGATTCCGTCCTCGGCAATGCAGGAAGACCACGTGTCAATGGGCTGGGCGGCCGGGCTGAAGCTGCGCCGGGCCCTGGACGGACTGGCCCGGGTACTGGCAGTGGAAGTGCTTACCTCGGCGCGGGCCCTGGATATGCGCGACGGCGGCCTGGCCACCGCCCGCAGTGCGCCGGTCTCCACGGCCGTCCGCTCGGCGGTCCGTTCCGTGGTGCAGGGGCCTGGGCCGGACCGGTACCTGGCACCGGAAATCGAGGCCGTTTACCGGCTGGTCTCCGGCGGTGAGCTGATTGCGGCGGCCAACAGTGTGCTGGATAAACCCCTGCATTAGGCTGCAGGCATGAATTCGCCCAGCCAGCATGCCGGATCAGCCGGCAGGTCCGGAGAAGATGTCCGCGTTACGGCCGTGGTCCGCGGGGTGGTGCAGGGTGTTGGGTTCCGCTACCGGGTCCTGCGCCAGGCGCTGAAGCTGAACCTGACCGGCTCGGTAGTCAATATGCCGGACGGATCCGTGGTGATCACCGCTGAAGGGCTGCCGTCGGCACTGGACGGGCTGCTTGAATGGGTGCGCTCTCCCTCGGCGCCGGGCGTCGTGGAAAGCGTGGAAGAACACCACTCCCCTGCCACCGGCGAATTCAGCGGCTTCGACGCCGGCTAGGTTCCCGTCGCACCACCGGCGAGCCCGGCACCACTGGCGTTCCCGACACCACCGGCGAGCCCATGCGGCGGAAGCCGGCCCGGGGAGCCAGCACGCGAAAAGGCGCCAGCACGCAAAAAGACCCCGGACATGAAGAACGCCGGCAGACTGTTTGGGTTGGTTGGGGGGAACAACCCTAGTCTGCCGGCGCCGGATAGTTCACTACGCTATCCATTCATCACTCGCACCCTTATGAGGTAGTAACTACGTTAGGACAGCGGTCTGGAAAGCTCCTGTCAGCAAGCTGGCAACTTCCTGAGAGTGAGGCTAGGCCGCGCGCTTCAAATTCTGGCCAGTCGGTCCTGGCTTGCCCTGCGTGGCAGACAGCTGCCCGGGCTTGCCGGTCTTCTTTTTCTTGGCGGACGCTTTCTTGTTGACCACCGATTTGGTCACGACGGGCTTTCCCGCTGACGGCTTGTTTGCTGCGTTTCCTGAAGCTGCAGGTGCACCGGCGGAGGACTTCGGTTTGCCGGTTGAGGTCAGCACGCCAGCCGGAGCAGATCCGGTCTGGCCCCCGCGAGCCGCCTTGTCTGCCGGAGCCGCCGGAGCCGCCGGAGCTGCGGGAGCTGCCGGAGCTGCCGGAGCCACCTTGGCTGCCGGGGCATCTCGAACGGGTTGCGGGGCTCCCGGCTCCCGGAGCACGGGGACCACAGCGGCACGCCGCTCAGCTCCGGCGGTCCAGGGTGATGAAACGGGAGCGCGTCCGGCACGCGCAGGACTCAGCGCGGCACGGATTTCTTCAGCCGCGAAGCGCGTGGCATCCACGAATGCCGCCGCTGCTGCGTCCTGGGGAGCAGACTCGATCCGACGCACAGCCGAACGCTTCACCAGCCGGTACAGGGCGGAGGCCACAACCAGAATCGCCATGCCGGTGCCGTACATCAGCGCGAGGGACAGTGCCAGGGACGTCGTGCCGCCGGAGAAGGACCCATACCCCGCCACCGCCAGGATCAGCCACAGAACACTGACGGCTGTGATGACGGAACGGGCTTTGACGTAGAAGGGACGCTGCTGCACACCGGCAAGCTGCGGCGGCATGATTTCTGGCACTGACGAGACCTCTCAAAAGCACAAAACAGCAGGCCTGGAATAGGAAGTTGGCCGGAGCCGGCCTGCCCTTCAACTCTAGGTTTACCGGGGAGTTCCTTCGACCATTCCCGCGCCGTTTGACCGATTCGTTACACCGCGGGGATGAGAGATTGGTCACAGCCCTGTGCGGGCGGGTGAAAGGGCTTCAGAGACGTCCAGTACGGGCCGTGTTCCGAGCAGCTGGGCAGCGGCCAGCTCGGCAATTCCGGAGGATGTCTGGAACCCGTATCCGCCCTGTCCGGCGAGCCAGAAGAAGCCGGGAACGGCGTCGTCGAACCCCACCACCGGCACCCCGTCCGCTGCCTGCGTCCGCAGTCCCGTCCAGGCGCGCAGGGTACGGCCCAGCTCGAGGCTGGTCAGTGAATTGACCAGCGCCACCAGCTCAGCCACATCCTCCGGCCGGTGCCGTGCATCCTCGGCCGGGCTGGGAACGGCCTCCGACGGGGAGATCAGGACACCTTCCAGGTCCGGCCGGTAGTAGAAGTTGTCCAGGGCTCCGGCCACCATGGGTCCGTCCGCTGCGGGCGGGTTCCCTGCCTCCACGATGGCTGCTGTCCGGCGGTAAGGCTGCAGCCCCCGGGGGCGTGCGCCGAACAGGCCGGCAACGGGGTCAGCCCAGGCACCGGCGGCGTTGACCACTGTCCCGGCGCTCCAGGTTTCGCCTCCCGCGGTCAGGGCCCAGCGTCCTTCGGGGGTGCGGGCCGCGGAATCCACCCGTCGTCCGGTGAGGATGCGGCCGCCGTCTGCTTCGATCCGGGCCCGGTGCCAGCTCATCAGGATGTCCGTGTTGCAGGAGACCGAGGTGGTGTCCAGCCCGGCGGCTTCAAAGTCCCCCGCTGCCAGTTCAGGTGCCAGGCCTACGGCCTCAGCCATGGTGATCGGGTGCATGTGTCCGCTGGCGCGGTCCCGGACGTCTTCCTCCCGGCCCACGAGCATAAAGGACCGCGGAACCAGGATCGGCTCTGGAAGGCCGGCTTCGAGTTCCCGGATCAGGGCCAGGGTTCGCACCGTGAGGTCCTGGACCACGGGCGGACCGTAGCTGGGGATCAGCTGCCGCGCTGAGCGGGAGGACGTGTGGTAACCGAGTTCGTTCTCAGCTTCCAGGAGTACGACGCCGGTGTGCCCGGCCAGCCGGGAGGCCAGGGACAGTCCCGCGATGCCTCCGCCAATGATCAGGACGTCTGCTGCAGTCTCAGGCACCGGGCACCACCGTCAGGATGGTGGCGTCGTCGGCCTTTTCGCCGGCGGCTGCCTGCCGCTCCCGCAGTTCAAGGAGCAGCTGCTGCGCCCCAACGGGCGTGGACGCTGCCCGCAGGAAACTGCAGGGACTGTCCACCAGGCCCAGGTCCACGGCGCGCCACGCGCCGTCGGATGCAAGCACCACGCGCCGCGGCGCGGGCAGGCGCACCAGGTGGGCGTGCTCTACCGCTTCCGGCTCCCGCCGGGCCACCCACAGGCGGCCGGGGGTGTTGCGCAGTTCCCGGTCCCGGCGCAGCAGCTCCCGTGCCTGGTCCGGGTCTGCCGGGTGTTCACGGTGGACACGCAGGTCAGCGGGTTCACTAGTTACGTGCACGACGGATCCGTCCTCCAGTTCCACTGCCGCGTGGCAGTCGGCCAATACCAGCACTTCAACTCCGCCCGCAGTGAGCTGCGCCAGGGCAAGGACTGCACTGGGGAATCGGGTTCGTTCCGCACCGGCGCGTTCCTCTGCCACCCGGTCAACCCGGCGCAGCGCTTCGGCCAGCACACTGCCTGCCTCGGAATCCGTTTCCGGCAGGGCAGGGGCGCTGGCGCTCTCGGCGAGCAGCAGGTCCATCGTCCTGGCGTACCAGGACGGGTTGGAAGCTCCGGGCAGGTCCAGCTCCGGCAGCAGCGACGTGGCGCCGTCGATTACCCAGGCGCTGGCTGCTGCGAATCCGCAGCTGTCTTCGGTGACGTGCCCGTCCCCTTCGGTTTGTACGCGGACCGAGTGTCTCCAGGAGAAGGGCATAGCCCATTCTGGCATGCCGCCTAGAGCCAGGAGAGGTCATCGGTGAGGATCTCCATAAGTGTCTCCGAGCCCACCAGATACAGTCCGGGATGCCGCCGAGCACCGGCCAGCAGGTTCGAAGCCATGCACAGCGCCCAGCCGCGGGCCCGCAGCCAAAGGTATGGATCGGCGTCGTACCGGGTGTCCAGCGCACTGCGGAAGGCACGCCGCCCTGCCGGCTCGAACACCAGCCAGGCTGCGGCAAGGTCAGCGGCGGGGTCACCGGCGGTGAGGTCCCCAAAGTCGATGATGGCCTGGAGTGTCCCATTTCCGGCAATCAGGTTGGCCGGGTGCAGGTCCCCGTGCAGCCACACCGGCGCCGAGTTCCAGCCGGGCACTTCCACGGCCTCGGCCCAGAGCTCCCCTATCCGGGCCGCGTGGGGCACCATCCCGGCATGCAGCCGTTCCTGGACCGCCGGATCCCGTGCTGCCAGCGGCCCGCCCACCAGGGGGTTTGCCGGGTAATCTTCCGGCGCAGGTGTGTGGAAGGCGTTAAGGAACTGTGCAAGCGGCGCCGCCAGGGCCAGGTTCCGGCCCCTGGGCTGCAGGGAAACATCCAGTCCGTCATACCAGGCGCTGATGCTCCAGGGGTACGGGTAGGGCTCCTGCGGAAGCCCGCAGTACAGGGGGACCGAGGTTGCCGTGGGCAGCCCTGCAGTGAGCACGGGCAGCCACTGCTGTTCCTTGGCCATCAGCGCGGCGGCTTCCTCGCGCCGCGGCAGCCGGACGGCGTAGTCGCTGCCGAGCCGGAACACGCAGTTGACCCAGCCGTCACCGACCTCCACAAGCGTCTGGTACGCCAGCTGCGGCTGCTGGGCCTGCAGCAGGCCGCGCACCAGCTCCGCATCCACTCTGAGCTGGGACGGCACGCTAGCCATGCCTTGCACCCTACCCTGGCGCCAGGTGTTCGGGCAGGGCGGTTAATGCCGAACGGCCCCGGATCCGGCGCATCAGGTCAGTTGACCGTCAGCACCGGGTCCGGGGCCGGAGCAGGCTAAACGCAGCTAGGCGGAGACGCCCAGGCGTTCCAGGATCAGCTCGCGCACGCGTCCGGCGTCGGCCTGTCCGCGGGTCGCCTTCATAACGCCGCCGACGATCGCGCCCACGGCCTGGATCTTGCCGCCGCGGATCTTGTCCGCAACGTCCGGCGCTGCAGCCAGTGCGGCGTCGATGGCTTCGAGCAGGGCTCCGTCGTCGGAAACCACAGCGAGGCCGCGCTTCTCGATGACTTCCTCCGGAGAGCCTTCGCCGGCGAGCACGCCGTCGAGCACCTGGCGGGCCAGCTTGTCGTTGATCTTGCCGGCCTGGACCAGACGGTCCAGTTCAACGATCAGTTCCGGGGTGACGCCGGTATCCACCGGATCCACTTCGGCTTCCTTGGCGCGGCGGGCAACTTCACCCATCCACCACTTGCGTGCCACCTGCGCGGAGGCACCGGCTGCGATGGTCTCCTCGATGGCTTCCATCACGCCGGCGTTGACCACATCGCGGAACTCGGCGTCGGAGTAGCCCCAGTCTGCCTTCAGGCGCTTGCGGCGCTCGGCCGGCGGCTCGGGCAGGCGGGAGCGCAGCTCCTCGATCCACTCTTCCGTGGTGACCACGGGCAGCAGATCCGGTTCCGGGAAGTACCGGTAGTCATCGGCGTCGGACTTGGGCCGGCCCGAGGTGGTGGACCGGGTGTCCTCGTGCCAGTGACGGGTTTCCTGGACAACCTTCTCACCCGAGTCCAGCACCGCAGCGTGCCGCTGGATTTCGAAGCGGACGGCGCGTTCGACGGCGCGCAGCGAGTTCACGTTCTTGGTTTCCGAACGTGTGCCGAACTTTTCCTGGCCGTGCGGGCGCAGGGATACGTTGGCATCGCAGCGGACGTTGCCGCGCTCCATCTTCGCGTCGGAGACACCCAGGTTCTTCACGATTTCCCGGATGGCTGCCACGTAGGCCTTGGCGAGTTCGGGCGCACGGGAACCGGCGCCCTCGATCGGCTTGGTGACGATTTCCACCAGCGGAACACCGGCACGGTTGTAGTCCACCAGGGAGAAGTCGGCACCCTGGATACGTCCGGCAGCGCCGCCCATGTGGGTCAGCTTTCCGGCGTCCTCTTCCATGTGCGCGCGTTCGATCTCGACGCGGAACACGGTTCCGTCTTCCAGCTCAACGTCCAGCCAGCCGTCGTACGCAATGGGGTCTTCGTACTGGGAGGTCTGGAAGTTCTTGGGGGTGTCCGGGTAGAAGTACTGCTTCCGGGCAAAGGTGCAGGATTCGGCGATCTTGCAGTTCAGCGCCAGGCCGATCAGGATCGAGTACTCCACTGCCTTCTTGTTCACGACCGGCAGCACACCGGGCAGGCCAAGGTCCACGGGGGTGACGTTGGTGTTCGGCACATCACCGAACTCGTTCGGGGCGTCGGAGAACATCTTGGTCTTGGTGTTGAGCTCCACATGGACCTCGAACCCGAGTACCGGATCGTACTTCTCCATGGCCTCGTCAAAAGGCACGGTTTCTTCCATGGTGTGCACGGACATTACTTCACTCCTCCGAGTACGGGTGCCGAGGCCAGCAGCGGGCCGCCCCACTTCTGCTCCAGCAGGCCTTCAAGTGCCGCGCCGGCACGGTAGAGGCGCACATCTTCACGGGCAGGTGCCAGGAACTGGATGCCCACCGGCAGACCGTCGGCCAGGCCGCCGGGGATGGAGATGCCGGGGACGCCGGCCATGTTGGCCGGGATGGTGGCGACGTCATTCAGGTACATGGCCAGCGGATCGTCCAGCTTCTCGCCCAGCTTGAACGCGGTGTTCGGCGAGGTCGGGGAGATCAGCACGTCAGCCTGCGCAAACGCGGCGTTGAAGTCGCGCTGGATCAGGGTGCGGACCTTCTGGGCCGAGCCGTAGTAGGCGTCGTAGTAGCCGGCGGAGAGGGCGTAGGTGCCCAGGATGATGCGGCGCTTGACCTCGTCGCCGAAGCCGGCGGCGCGGGTGGCACCCATAACGCGCTCAATGGTGAGCGGCGGGTCGGCGGGCAGGCGGCGCATGCCGTAACGGACGCCGTCGTACTTCGCCAGGTTGGAGGAGGCCTCCGAGGGCATGATCAGGTAGTAGGCGCCCAGCGCGTACTTGAAGTTGGGGCAGGAGACCTCAACGATTTCCGCTCCCGCGTCCTTGAGCAGTTCCAGCGACTCGTCAAAGCGGGCCTGCACGCCGGGCTGGTAACCCTCGCCCTGCAGTTCCTTGATGACGCCGATGCGCATCCCTGCGACGCTGCCGTTGCGGGCGGCTTCGGCGAGGTTGCCCACGGGGTCGGTCAGGGAAGTTGAGTCGCGGGGGTCGTGTCCGCCGATGACTTCCTGGAGCAGCGCAGCGTCCAGCACGGTGCGGGAGACCGGGCCGATCTGATCCAGCGAAGAGGCCATGGCGATCGCGCCGTAGCGGGAGACGCCGCCGTAGGTGGGCTTCACACCCACGGAACCGGTGACGGAGGCGGGCTGGCGGATTGAACCGCCGGTGTCGGTACCAAGGGCCAGCGGTGCTTCGAAAGCGGCAACGGCTGCTGCCGAACCGCCGCCGGAGCCGCCGGGAATGCGGTCCAGGTCCCACGGGTTGCGGGTGGGGCCGTAGGCGGAGTGCTCGGTGGAGGAACCCATGGCGAATTCGTCCAGGTTGGTCTTGCCGAGCATCGGCATGCGGGCGGCACGGATCCGGGAGATCACGGTCGCGTCGTACGGGCTCATCCAGCCTTCGAGCATCTTGGACCCGGCGGTGGTGGGCTGGCCCACCGTCACAATGAGGTCCTTGATGGCGATGGGAACGCCGGCCAGGGTGTGCAGCTCTTCGCCGGCAGCGCGGGCCTTGTCCACGCCGGCGGCAACTTCGAGCGCTTCATCGGTGTTGACGTGCAGGAAGGCGTTGATGTCCCCGTCCACGTCGGCGATCCGGTCCAGGTGCGCCTGGGTGACTTCGACTGCGGAGACTTCGCGGGAGGCCAGCTTGTCTGCCAATTCGGCAGCGCTGGAGGTAATCAGTTCACTCATGGAAGTCTTTACTCCTCATCCAGGATGGCAGGGACCTTGAAGCGGCCTTCGGCGTTGTCCGGCGCACCGGACAGGGCCTGCTCATTGGTCAGCGTCTGCCCCACAACGTCCTCGCGGAACACATTCGCCAGCGGGATCGGGTGGGAGGTGGCCGGGATATCCTCACCGGCAACTTCGCTTACGGATTTGATCGAATCCACGATGACATCCAGCTCGCCGGCCATTTTGTCCAGCTCGTCATCGGTCATCTCAATGTGGGCCAGCCGCGCCAGATGCGCCACAGCCTCACGATTGATCTCAGACATGAGTCTCCCATGCGTCTTATGCAGTATTTTCGGCGTACGCCGGTATCCGTACCAGTCTACGGCGTTTGGGCTCCCGGTTCGGGTGGCCGGGACATACAGCGCACGACTGCCGCACTGCCGCTCCGGGAGCAGAGTCCGACGCCGGTGTGCGCCTTCCTCCGGCAGCTAGAGTTCCAGCCGGAAGACCCACAGCACGTAGTCCTCGCCGGGAACCGTCCAGTCCCGTTCGGGGACCCGTTCAAAGCCCAGGGAAAGGTACATGCTGTGCGCCCCGAGCATGCTGGTCATGCTGGTAAGGGACACGGCATGGATTCCCTCCAGGCTGCGCGCATGCTCAACGATCGCGCTGACCAGGGCCCGGCCCACTCCCCCGCGCTGGACGGCAGGATCAACGGCCAGCATGCGGAATTCGAGCTCACCTTCGACGGCGATGTCCGTGTAGGGCTGGCCGGCGAACGTCACTGCCGCGGAGCCTGCGACCACGCCGTCCTTCTCCGCCACCCAGAGCTCGGCGTGCTGGTCACGGTGTTCGACGTTTTCAAGTTCCTGCACATAGGGATTGTCAGCCTCAATGAACCCGGCCTTCAGGTACGCGTCACGGGTGATCCGGCGGATGTCTTCATAGTCAGCCGGTGTTGCCCGCCGGACGGTGATGCTCATTGGTGTTACGAATCCTTACGTGGGGGTTGATTTCCACGCTCGATTCTAGCCGCGTCGCACCCTGCCGGGACGCCATGGGTGACGGCGGGCACGTTCGGATTCCTGCGCGGTGCAGCCGTGGCCGCCGGGCCGCCTCAGCGGCGGCGGGCCGCTGCGGCGCAGGCGACGCAGAAACGGGCTTCCGGCCGAATTTCCAGCCGTGCCTCTGGGATGGGATCCCCGCAGCGCTCGCAGATTCCGTAAGCGCCGTCGTCGAGCCTCACCCGTGCGTCCAGGAGTTCCACGAGCGAAGCCTCCAGCGTTGCCAGCATGGAGACCTCATTGGCGCGTTCAGCGGAGACTGTGGTGCCTTCCGGGTCATGCTCGTCGTCAGCGGGAGTGTCCTTCGCGGCGGCCGTCACTTCCCGGATATCCGCCAGGACCGTGTCGATTTTCGCGCGGGCCTCATCAATGTGCTCATCAATAAGGGCGGCAAAGCGGGCGGTATCCAGGTCTTTGGGCGTTTCCGGCTTCGGTTCCCGGACACGTGCTGTAACGACGGGGGCCAGCTTGCGCGATGCCGCTGTGACTTTACGTGGCATGGTGCGTCCTTCCGGGTCCATGAATCTCGCTCAGTTCCACCAATTATCCGCGCGGCACCCGCGAAAAACTGCACCCGCAGAGCGCGCTTTCCTCAGGGCTTAAAGGTCCCGCTACGCACGTGGACCATGGGAACAGAGGTGCCCGTGGGCTTTGCGGTACTGCCCCGGGCAGACCCGCCGCCGGGTCAGTGGCCCGACGGCGGCACCAGCCACGCCGTGGTCACGGCGGCCAGCCGCTCGGCGTCGTCCATTCTGCGGTCCGGCGAGCCGGGACGGCGAACCGTTAGGCCCGCTTCCTCGGCGATAAGCGCGCCGGCGGCGAAGTCGTGCTCGTTCAGTCCCCGCTCCACATAGGCGTCCAGCGTTCCGTCAGCCACCATGCACAGGTCCAGTGCCGCCGAGCCGAGCCGGCGCACGTCAGCGTAGCCGTCCATCAGGTCCGCGAGCGCTGCGTACTGTTCGGTGCGGACCTCCGGTTCGTAGGAGAAGCCCGTTCCCAGCAGCTTGCCCGTCCGGTCGGGGTCCGGGCCGTGGAGCCGGCGCAGGCTGCCGTGCTCGGCCAGCCACGCGCCATGGCCCTTCGCTGCCCAGTAGACGCGCACCAGCGCCGGTGCGTGGACTACCCCGGCCAGCCACTCGCCGTCGGCGTTTACCGCGGCCACCGACGTGGCGTAGAAGGGAATGTTGCGGATGAAGTTGGTGGTCCCGTCCAGCGGGTCCACCGACCAGCGGATGCCGGAGGGATCCTCGGGAACGCTGGTTTCCAGCTCCTCGCCGGTGACCGCGTCAAAGGGACGCATCCGGTTGATCACGTCCCGGACGGCGTACTCGGCCTCGGTGTCATAGGCGGTAACCCAGTCTCCGGAGGCTCCCTTGTTCTCGACGTGCAGCCCCGCCTCCGAACGTTTGGCCAGCACAGCGGCTCCGGCGGCGGCAGCCTGCCGGGCGACGTCGAGCAGTTCCAGCGGATCAGGGGCGGGTGCTTCGGTCATGGCGTGGTTTCCTCGTCCTCTGCGTTGTCCGCTGAATCGGTGTCCGCCGAATCTGGCTCCAGCGGCCCGTTTTCCAGCAGCCGGCGGAACCCGTCTTCGTCGAGTACGGGAACTCCCAGCGACTCAGCCTTGTCCAGCTTGGTGCCGGCGTTCTCCCCCGCCACCAGGTAGTCGGTCTTCTTCGAAACGGAGCCGGAGGCCTTGCCGCCGCGGGTGATGATCGCTTCCTTGGCTTCGTCGCGGCTGAAGTTCGGCAGGGTGCCGGTGACGACGATTGTGAGGCCTTCCAGGGTGCGGGGCTGGGATTCGTCGCGCTCGTCGGCCATGCGGACGCCGGCACGTGCCCAGGAGTCGACAATTTCAACGTGCCAGTCTTCGGCGAACCATTCCTCCAGCGCCGCGGCGATGGTCGGGCCGACGCCGTCCACGTGCGCGAGCTGCTCTTCGGTGGCTGCCCGGATGTTCTCCATGGAGCCGAACGCCGTGGCAAGGGCGCGTGCCGCCGTCGGGCCCACATGCCGGATGGACAGTGCCACCAGGACCCGCCAAAGCGGCTGGGACTTGGCCTTTTCAAGTTCTTCGAAGAGCTTACGGGTGTTGGCAGAGGGTTCGGAGGGCTTCTTGGCGGTGCCCTTGGTGTAGAAGTACGGAACCAGTTCAGTACCGACCACTACCCCCTTGGAACGTTTGGGCCGTTCGATCCGGACCTCGGCCAGGTCTTCGACCCTGAGATCGAACAGACCGGCCTCGCTGGTCAGCGGCGGGTTTTCGGGTTCGGCGGGCGAGGTCAGTGCTATGGCCGCTTCCCAGCCGAGGGCTTCAATATCGAACGCGCCGCGGCCGGCCAGGTGGAACACACGCTCGCGCAGCTGTGACGGGCAGGAGCGGGCGTTGGGGCAGCGGATGTCGACGTCGCCCTCCTTCGCCGGCTTCAGCTCGGTGCCGCAGGAGGGGCAGTGGGTGGGCATCACGAAGTCGCGTTCGGAACCGTCGCGGAGTGCGGCGACGGGTCCCACGATTTCGGGGATGACGTCACCGGCCTTGCGCAGGACCACGGTGTCGCCGATCTTGACGCCCTTGGCCTTCACCACGTCCTGGTTGTGCAGCGTGGCCATCTCCACGGTGGACCCGGCTACCTTGACCGGCTCCATGATGCCGTACGGCGTGACCCGGCCGGTGCGGCCCACGTTGACCCGGATGTCCAGCAGCTTGGTGTTCACTTCCTCCGGCGGGTACTTGTACGCCACGGACCAGCGCGGCACCCGGGAGGTGTGGCCGAGCGCGCGCTGCAGCGCGAAGTCGTCCACCTTGACCACAATGCCGTCGATCTCGTGGGCCAGGCTGTGCCGGTGCTCGCCATTGGTGGCAATGAACTCTAGCACCTCGTCATAGGTGTCCAGCACCTTGTAATACGGCGAGGTGGGCAGGCCCCAGGCCTTGAGCAGCTCGTAGGTCTCCGACTGGCTGGCGGCTCCCAGACCTTCCCGGGCGCCGATGCCGTGCACGTACATGCTCAGCGGGCGTTCCGCGGTGACCTTCGGGTCTTTCTGCCGCAGCGACCCGGCGGCAGCGTTGCGCGGATTCGCGAACGGCGCCTTCCCGGCGTCGACCATTTTCTCGTTGAGGCGGGTGAACTCCTTGGATGGAATGAACACCTCGCCGCGGATCTCGACCTCGGCGGGAAGGTTCTCGCCCTGGAGGCGGCGCGGGATGGAGTCAATCGTGAGCACGTTGTGGGTGATGTCCTCACCGGTGCTGCCGTCGCCGCGGGTTGCCGCGCGGACCAGTTCCCCGTTGCGGTACAGCAGGTTCACCGCCAGACCGTCGATCTTCAGTTCGGTCAGCCACCGGACCTTCGACCCCGGCGCGATGGACGCGATGGAGGCTTCGGCGCGCTTCACCCAGGCGTCGAGTTCGTCGAGTGAGAACACGTCTTCCAGGCTGTACATCCGGGACAGGTGTTCCACCGGCGCGAACGCCGCGGACACCTCTCCCCCGACCTCCTGGGTAGGGGAATCGTTCGTCACCAGTTCCGGGTGGAGTGCCTCGAGCTTCTCAAGCCGGCGGTACAGCTCATCGAACTCGGCGTCGGAGACCAGCGGGGCGTCCTCGTTGTAGTACGCGAAGCGGTACTTACGCACCTGGTCGGAGAGAGTCTCATACTCTTCACGCAGGCTGTCGCTGGGCGGTGTGTCCGTGCTGACGGCGTCGACGGCTTCTTCGGGGGATGTCTTGGCTGTGCTCACCTACCCAATCTTGCCGTATGTACGACGGCGGCGGGAGCTATGCGGGACCTGCCGGCTGCCGCGCGTCCCCGGCTCGGGAAAAAATTCCCAATGGCTGTCGATCTCCGTGCGGCCCGTTCGACGGCATAGTAGGAGGCGCACCGAGCGCTCCCCCTAGAGATCAGGAGAATGCCATGAAGTACATGATGATTATGCGGACCACTGATTCGGCCGTTGAAGCTTCCAAGGACATGCCGTTTGAAGAAATCATCAACGCCATGGGCGCCTACAACGAGTCGATGATCAACGCCGGCGTCCTGCTGGCTGGCGAAGGGCTGGCTGAAGCGACGGAGGACGCCAACTTCCTGGTGGACTTCGTCCAGGACCCGCCGCTGATCACCGACGGCCCGTACGGCGAGACACACGAACTCTTCAACGGATTCTGGATCATTCAGGCTTCCTCAAAGGAGGAAGCTGTGGAGTGGGCCAGCCGGTGCCCGCTTGGCCCCGGATCGAAGCTGGAAGTCCGGCGGGTAACCGATGCCTCCGACTTCGAGGATTTCGCGGACAACGAGTACATCCAGAAGGAAGAAGGCTGGCGCGAGCAGGAAGAAAAGCTCCGGGCCGAGAACCCCTAGCGTCATGGCGTCCATGGACTGGGCTGGTGAGGACACCGCCGCGGCGGTCCGCCACCGGATAGACGCCATGTGGCGGATTGACGGTGCGCGGATTGTCGCGGCGCTGGCCCGTGCCACCGGGGATGTCGGGCTGGCGGAGGATGTTGCCCAAGAAGCGGTGGCTGAGGCCCTGGCCCAGTGGCCGGCCGAGGGAGTGCCGCGGAACCCGGCTGCGTGGTTGACCGCCGTCGCCAAGCGCCGCGCGATTGATGCCTGGCGGCGGGCGGAGCGTCTCGAGGAGCATTACGCGGACCTCGGCAGGGAGCTCCGGGACGCGGCCGCCCCGGCGTGGGATCCGCTGCCGGACGACGTCCTGAAGCTGATTTTTGTGGCCTGTCATCCGGTGCTGTCCCGTGAAGCGCAGGTGGCGTTGACCCTGCGGATTGTGGGCGGACTGTCCACTGGGGAGATCGCGCGGCTGTTCCTGCTTCCGGTGGCTGCGGTGCAGCAGCGGATTGTCCGGGCAAAGAAGACCCTGGCCGCCGCCCGGGTTCCTTTCGATGTACCGGAACCGAATGAGTGGCGCGACCGGCTAGGCGGGGTGCTCGCGGTGATCTACCTTCTGTTCACGGAGGGGTACGCTGCGTCCGCAGGGCAATCGTGGATGCGCCAGGACCTTGCTGCAGAGGCACTGAGGTTGGGCCGGCTGCTGTCCCGACTCGTTCCACGGGAGCCGGAGGCTCTCGCCCTGGTGGCGCTGATGGAGTTCCAGGCATCCAGGTTCCGCGGCAGAACGCGTGCGGATGGATCACCCGTGCTGCTGGCCGACCAGGACCGCACGCTGTGGGACCGCGCCCAGATTGAGCGCGGGCGGGCTGCCCTGGCTCAGGCTGATGCGCTGGGGCGGGGCAGGGGTAACTATGCGCTGCAGGCTGCGATTGCGCAGTGCCACACGGTTGCGCCGAGTGTCGAGGGCACGGACTGGCACCGTATCGTGCTGCTGTATGAGGCTTTGGGCCGGCTGGCACCGTCTCCTGTGGTGGAGCTAAACCGTGCCGTTGCGGTTTCCATGGAGACCGGTCCGGCGACGGCGCTGGAGATGGTGGACCGGCTTGCTGCCACGGGTGCGCTCCGCGGTTCATATCTGCTGCCCAGCGTGCGGGGTGAGCTGCTGTCCCGCCTCGGCCGGGTCGAAGAGGCACGGACTGAATTCAGTGCTGCTGCTGCGCTGGCGCGCAACGACCGGGAGCGGGAGGTTTTGGAGGGCCGCGCGGCTGGAATGCCTTAGCGCGTCAGCAGATCGTGCTCGGTCAGGACGACGTCGCTGAGGTCTTCCCAGCGCAGCTTTCCATGATATTCACCCCGTCCGGCAATCGTGATCTCCGGGATTTCGCCGCGGCGAATCTGTTCCTCCTTCGGACCGCCGTCGACAAAGGCATATACCGTTCCATCGATGTATTCCTGGATGCCCACATTGAGACTCCGCCATTTAGCGGACACGAGAACTCGCACCAACCGGTCCAGGTCGCTTTCAGCGACTTTCCTGGACCAGGACAAGGGCCTGCCCTCGTCGTCCGAATTGTCTGACGGATGCCATTGGCCCCCCGGAGATGCTTCGGCAGAAGTGTAAAGAAGCACCCGTCCGTGGCCCAACGGGTTGGCCAGATACCACTCCCGCTGCAAAACGCCATACATACCCGGGACTCGCATCCCGTTGGGCATGAAAAGTTCGAATCTCCTGGGGGTGGGAACGGCCCTGGCATCCCCACGTTCTGAATCAGGGAGAGGGGGCACCAACCGCAATCTAGTCAACGGTTTATCCCCGGAACGCCAGGGACGGCAACCGGTTCTGAACCACCTGAACATCCTGCACCTGCGACGCCGGCACCACAGTCCAATACACGCCGGCATCAGCCTTGTTCAGCCCCAACGCCTCAGCCCGGTCCGCGTTACGCCCGATATAGAACAACCGGTAGACTTGCCCGTCCTCGCCCTGGGCAACGTCGGTGATCCTGAACGGCTCCCCCTGCCACGAACACGTTGCCAGCAGCTCATAGAAGTCCTGGATCTCCCCCAGTCCCACCGTCCGGCGCCAAACCCCCTTCGGGGTCTGCTCAAAACCCTCCACCCCGGGATCCGACGTGGCCGCCACTTCAACGGAACGGCCTTCATCCACCAAATCAGCACGGAACAAGTCCTCCGGCGTCCGCGCATTCACCGCATCCCCGGCGTTCACCACAAACCCCGAAATCTTTCAGTTTTTTGATTAAAGGCTCCCACTAATACTTCGTTTCCGTCCCTGTCGATCCGCCACATTTCCGCACCTGATTCCATTATCACACCCCTGTCGACCTTGAGTTCCGGCACCACAGGCAAAGCGTCAACCCTGCTGCTCGTAAGGCCATGACCGGTGTTCGGCCATTCCGCGCGGTCAGCAAGTGTTCCTGCTCCCGATTCGGTATTCGCGTGTTCCCGGTAGGTTGCAATGTCCTGTTCCGTGAGCCGGATGTCTTCGGGCGTGAGCGTTCCGTCGGCCTCTCTGATCTGCTCTGCAACCCGGTCACGGCGCAGTTCCTCGACGCGGAGATGGTTGGAATAGTCCGGGATGTGGATAGGCGCCGCCTTTTGGGCGTGGAATCGGACCGCATAGACTGCTTCCGTTTCCCCCACCCGGTATGGCATTCCGGCATTGTTGGGAAGGACGTAGTCCAACCGCAGACCCAGGATAATCTCGTCTACTGTTCGCAATAAGGACGTGTCGGACGCCTGCGAGATGAACCCGCCCATGCTGCCTGCATAGAGGTCCTCATTGGCCAGGACAAGGCGGGCATCGTCAGCCCCCATGATCTTCTGGAACGGCTGGCTGATATCCCCACTGCCCAGCAGATGCCGGACGTCGTGGACCATGATCGCCTGCGCATCGATCAGGTCGTAGTAGTAGTAGTAGCGGTCGATTCCGCGCAGCATTCTCCAGCGGGCTGGCACCGAGACGATCCGGTCCGCGGGTCTCGCCGTCGAAAGCCTTCTCCAACAGACCGGCGACCTGCGTCTCCACCACATTCGGCGGCAGCTTGCCGTCCGGGCCGCGCAGCCCGTCCAGGGCCTGGAACTCAGACGGCGAGAGATGGGTCGCAAGGAAACCGTCAGTGTTCTTCCACGTCGCAGGATCCAGGGAACGCTGCAGCTGCGCAATCTGGTCATTCCGCGTCGACACAGTATGGGTGCGGTCCCCGAGGTCCACCTTCTCGACCCGGCCTTCAGCGTCGTAGTGCACAACAGGCTTGGGCGCCGGCGCATCCACGGCATCCAGTCCCTCAGCTGACGCGGGCGAATCAGCATCACCGTTCCGCGGTCCGCCGGCGGCATCGTCAACCGCGGCAGCACCAGCCGCACATCGTCGGCATCGCCTTTCACGCCCGGATGGGCGTCATCGAGGCGGAATCTTTAATCGAGTCCTCTACTACTTCAATAGATCATGCTCGGTCAGAATGATGTCGCTGAGGTCTTCCCAGCGGAACGCTCCGTGATACTCGCTTCGTCCGGCAATGGTGATCTCCGGGATTTCTCCGCGGCGAATCTGGTCCTCTTTCGGGGCGCCGTCGACAAAGGAGTACACCGTTCCGTCGATGTATTTGTGGATACCCAGCCCGAGCCCTTTCCACGTGGCCAGCACTGAGACGGCCACCAACCGGTCCAAGTCGCTTTGCGTGACCATTAGGTGCCATGACAATGGCCGGCCCGCCCCGTCCACTTCGGCTGACGGCTGCCAGTGCTCCCCAGGAGATTCTGTAGCCGGCGTAAAAAGAACCATACGTCCGTGGCCCAATGAGTTAGCCCTAAACCATTCACCTTGCAGCACACCGTACATTCCGGGGACGCGCATCCCGTTGGGCAAGTATCGCTGTGCGCGCCGGTACTCTGACTCGGGTGTCCTCTCCTCGCCTGTATCGGGAAGTGGTGGTACCAGCCGTAATCTAGGCACCGGGTCACCCCCGGAACGCCAGCGACGGCAACCGGTTCTGAACCACCTGAACATCCTGCACCTGCGACTCCGGCACCACCGTCCAATACACCCCGGCATCAGCCTTGTTCAGCCCCAACGCCTCAGCCCGGTCAGCGTTATGCCCCGTATAGAACAACCGGTACACCTGCCCGCCCTCACCAGTGGCGACATCCGTAATCCGGAACGGCTCACCCTGCCACGAACACGATGCCAGCAGCTCATAAAAGTCCTGGATCTCCCCCAGTCCCACCGTCCGGCGCCAAACCCCCTTCGGAGTCTGCTCAAAACCCTCTACCCCGGGATCCGACGTGGCCGCCACTTCAACGGAACGGCCCTCGTTCACCAAATCAGCACGGAACACCTGCCCCTGCCACACTGCGGACCAGCCCATAACGTGCGACGGGGTATGCGCACCAGGCCGGGAAATCCCCGAGGCATCGGCCACACCCCAGCCGGTCGCCACCTCAAAATAGACGGCAATCAGTTCCTCGGGCTGCCCGGCCCGGATACGCCACAGCTCCGCTCCCGGCGGAATGGCACACTCATCCAGGAAATACACCGGCACCACACCACCGGACCACGCCGCGAAACCAGTCCCCGTAAACGGCGGACGGTCCACGAACTCCGGACCCGCAGCATCGTGCACATAAACGGACAACGGCACACGGAACCGCAGCACATCAACGTACCCGGCACTCCGGTCCCACGGCGATCCCGGGAAATCCAGACCATGAACCTCAAACAAGTCTTCCGGGGTTCGCGCATTCACCGCATCCCCGGCATTCACCACAAACCCCGAAACCGTGTCCCCGTTCCCACCCACCAGGAACTCAACCTGCGCCGGACTCAAAGCCTTCTGCAAAAACGCCACAATTATGCCTTACTCCTTGAACGTAAAAGAAGGACGAGGTGCAGTATCAATTCGTGTCCTTACGCCAATAAATTTCAGACGTAACGTTGTTGATCTTTTCAGCAGAGAGCCAACCAAAAACTCCGCTTCTTTCCACGGGTTCGTTATGAAACGTATGGAATCCGTAGTCTTCGATCAAGTCCCATTTCTCCTCCGTCGCAAAGTCATCCCCGGCGACCACCGCAACTTTTCCTTCAGAATCCTCAGCGAGAATCTTCACCTGAAGCCCCGGCTTGAATTCGCCGGTCGCTCGGACAGCGTGGATGTTGGTTACTTCCTCGGCCGGAACTCTTCGCGTGTGCGAGAAGCGGGGCCCAGGGAACTGGCTCTTATGGTCGTGGGTCCGCCAGCCGGGTCCCGGCGCGTTACCCCCCTTCTTGACGAGAGTCAGGGTGCCGTCGTCATTGGGGTCGGTCCCTCGCAGTTCGAACTCCTGCCCTCCCCATGTGCCGTAGTCACCGCTTAGTTTCGTTCCATCCGTTCTCCACATGATTAGAGGCTAATCCATGCCGTGGCATCACGATCGTAGATCCCTACCAACACCTCATTGCCTTCTCGGTCGATCCTCCACATTTCAGCCCCATGGTGCAGCGGTATGCCCTTAGGAGCCTTCAGCTCAGGAATAACCGGGCTGTGGGCCACTCGGCTGCTGGGGAATCCCGAACCGGTGTTCGGCCAGGCTGCGGAGTCACGCCAAGGGTGCCCATCCTTATGAATGACTTCCGCTTCTCGTTTCCAGTCCGCGTCCTGCAGCTCCCAGTCCCGCGTCGTGGAGCTTCCAGCTGCCGCCCGTTGAGCTTCTCCAGCGCGGTCCCGCCGAAGCTCTTCCACGCGGGCATGATTCGAACCGTCCGGGATCACGATTCCGTCGGCATCTTTCCCCGTTGCCATAAAACGCACTGCGTATACTTCCTGTGTTTCACCTGCTTTGAACGGCATGTTTATGGGTTGAATGGCAACACCGTCTCTGTCCAAATTCATGTAGTCCAACCGGAGACCAAGGATGATTTCATCGACGGTGCGGAGGTCTGCTGCGTCGGAGGCCTGGGAGATAAAGCCACCGATACTGCCCGGGTATCTGTCGGTGCCGGCACGGACCATAGCAGCTTCGTCAGCGCTGAGAATCTTCTGGAACGGCTGGCTCGTGTCACCACTGCCCAGCAGATGCCGGACGTCGTGGACCATGATCGCCTGCGCATCGGTCAGGTCATAGTAATAGCGGGTCGGAATCCCCCGCAGCGCGTTCTCCAGCGGGCTGGCGCCGGGGCGAACCGGTCCGCGAATCTCTCCGTCGAAAGCCTTCTCCAGCAGGTCAGCAACTTGTGTCTCCACCACATGCGGCGGCAGCTTGCCGTCCGGGCTGCGCAGCCCGTCCAGGGCCTGGAACTCAGACGGCGAGAGATGGGCCGCTAGGAAACCGTCAGTGTTCTTCCACGTCGCAGGATCCAGGGAACGCTGCAGCTGCGCAATCTGGTCGTTCCGGGTCGAGACCGTATGGGTGCGGTCCCCGAGGTCCACCTTCTCGACCCGGCCTTCCGCGTCGTAGTGCACAACAGGCTTGGTCGCAGGTGCATCCATGGCATCCGGCCCCTCAGCTGACGCGGGCGAATCAGCATCACCGTTCCGCGGTCCGGCAGCATCGTCAACCGCTGCAGCACCAGGCCGCACATCGTCGGCATCGCCCTTTCCACCCGGGCGGGCGTCGTCGACATCCACATGGGTCGCTGGAGCGGCGGTGTCCGTGGTCTTGCCCGACGGCGTGCGGTCTTCCGGCACGGCGTGCCCGGGCTTACCCGACGGCGGCTCAGCACCAGAACCGTTACCCCGTACGGGGGCATCCGATGCAGATGACCGGCCATTACCGGAGGACTCGGGAGCATTCGTACGCACCGGGGCATCCGGCGTCGTAGTCGAATGGGGGACGGTGGACCCGGTACCGGAGCCGCCGCCGGTGCGGGCCGGCGTCGTATCCGGTGTAAAGGCCACGATCCGGGGGCTGCCCCCGCCAGCGCCGGCCAGCGCCGGAGTCCCGAACCGGCCGTGGCCGGCATTGGCCAGTGCGGCATCAACCTTGTTCAGGGCCGAGTTCAGTGCCGCCCGCCCGGAGTCCACCGCGGACTTGCTCGCATCGATCACGAACTGATCTGCTGCCTGCCACGCAGCGCCGACCTTCCCGACCGTCACGCGGGAGGTGTCCACCACCGTGGTGATCGCGTTGATCTTGAACGCCTGCGCGGCGTCGGTGACCTTCACCGTCACCCCGGCCACCTTGCCGATACCGGTGGCATTCACCACGGCCGAGACCTTGCCCGAGGCATTGGCTACATCGCCGATCTTCCCGGCCACAGAACCGACCTTCGCCGTTGCACCGGCACCGGCCGTCAGCAGGATCGAAGCCAGGTCGAACGACGTGGCACCGGCAGCGTATGCAGGATCTGTCTGCCACTCATCCCAGTGGATGGCAGCCTTGCCAACAGCCAGCAGTTCATCCCCCGCCTGCCGAACACGGTCACTGTTGCCGCTGGCGTGCAGGGCAATCTGGACCGCAGGGGTAGTCATGATCACCAGGTTGACCGCGAGGTTTCCCAGGCCCTTCCAGGTCTGTTCGAAGGCCTCCGCACCGCCGAGCCCAACCATGTTGCCGAGCCCCGTGACTGTGCCGGTAACGCCGCTCCAAACACCCTTGCCAAAGGAGGCAACGCCGTCCCAGGCGTCCCGGTACCAGGGTTTGTCCCATTCGGTGGGCTGTCCCCACGGAACGTTGCCCTCCACCGCTGCGGCGTCGAGCTGTTCCCCGCTGAAGCCGAACTCCACCTCGCCGCTCCCGGCGCCCTCTTCCGTTGTCAGGACGTAAGACGGGCCGCCGTAGATCGCGCTGATCGCGTTGGCGCAGACGCGCTGGGCTTCCTGCAGATCCGAATACAGCCGGTTCAGGTCGCCGATGATGTTCTGTTCGGCCTGGATCAGGCCTTCGTCGTCGTCCCAGTCGTCCTGGCTGCGGCCACGGGTGCGGGAAAAGAAGTTGGCAGCGTCGGCTTTAACAGCGTCCAGCCGCAGCTTTAGGGCATCCACGGTATCCGCGTAGGCAAGGACAGCTGTATCGACGGTGCCAACGTCCGAATCGAGATCTGCGGCGGAGGAGGTCACCGGGCGGAAAGCGTTGAACACCACTTCGGAACCGGCGATGTCATACACGTCCGGTGACTGCAGGTGTCCCCACGCGACGGCCGATTCCTCCGCGGTGTCCACGACCTCGCCGACGGCGCTCACCAGCGCCGCGGCCGCTGCGCGGATCACTTCCGGATCCGGCAGCACAGCCTCGAACGCTGCGATGTCGATGCTCAATGGTTTCCCCCGGTTTGAACTGGATACGAGTGCTGCTGGGCCTGCGGCTGGCCTAGACGGCCTGCGGTCCAGGCCCGTAGTGGGCTGCAGGTTCCGGCGCCGGCGGCGGATCGTCCGCCGCAGACTGTGCGGCACGCATGGACGCTTCGCGGGCATCGCCGGCCATCTGCGCGTCGGATTCGAGCAGGATGGCCAACACGTTGTTGACCGCGTTCACGGCGTTCGAGGAGCGCCCGGCAATGTTGGTGAAGGCCGGGTTGATCAGCTTCTCGGTGAGGGCTCCCAGTTCCGCGGCCACCGGCTCAGCCATGCAGGCCGTGGCCAGCTCGCTGATCTTCTCCCCCACCGCAGCGAACTCGGCACCGTATTCCTCCAGCAGGGGTGCTACCTGCTGGAGGACCCCGGAGACGGCACCCGGGTTGACGTTGTAACTCACCTGCTAGCCAATGTTCTGGACAGCGCTCCTGGCGCGGGAGCCGGCGCTGGAAGCGGTCTGGTCGTTGAGGTTCAGCGTCTGCTTGACCAGGGCAATGATGTTGCGGGTCTCGTTGGCGGCGTTGCGGAAGCGGTTCTCCACCGCCTGGTACTCCTCGGAGACTCCGTCGGCCTGGAAGTCGGACATGGCCGCGTTCACGGCCTTCTCCCGTTCCCCGATCAGGGACTCAAGGCGGGCAACAATGGCCTGGATGTCTCCCTGTACGGCAGCGGAAGTATCGGTGTCATAGCTCAAACGGTCCTGGGACATGGCAATTTCCTTCTCTAAGACTGTGTAAAAGGGCGGGAGTTAGCGTGAGGAGCCGAAGCGTGCGGCATCAAAGCTGGCCGCGCCCTGCTGCTGGGCTGCGTTGTCCGCTGACTCCTGGTCGCCCATCTGGAAGGAACGGTCCATTTCCGACTGGCCCATCAGGATCGCCGACAGCGAGCTGTTGAGCTCGTTGGCGATCTCATCGGTGCGGGCCTTGAACTCATCGAAGCGGACCCGGCCCTGGCCGTTGAACTTGCCCTGGAGCGGGGTCACGGCGTCCATGAGGTTGCGGACCAGCTGGCCCAGGTCCTCATTGGAGTGTCCCGTCTGCTGCGTCAGTGTGCCGAGGGTCGAGGACCCCATATCGAATTTCATTCGTCTACCACCTCCGGCACCTGCGTGCCAATCGTCCGGTCATTCCCCCCGCTGCCGTCCTCCGGCCGCCCAAAGCGGCCCGGCTTCCGCGCGGTACCCCCTTATACAAGCCGCACTTCCCGGGGCCCGCAATGGGGAGAACTACCCATGTGGATAACCGCCCGGCCGCGCCGGGAATAGGGCCGGGGCATGTAAGGATATGTAGCGTACTTGTGATTGGGGGAACATGCATGGCAAGCGACTACGACAACCAGCTCATTGAGTCCGTTGCTGTCCGCCGCAACCGGCTGCTCACGGCCCTGCTCTACGGGGGGAACCCCAACGAACGCCGCTGGGCGGACACCGTGAAGCTGTTCCTGTTCAGCGTTGCCGTGGCGGCCCTAATCGCAGCCGTCTGCGTCGGCTACTCCTTTGTCACGAACCTGCTCGAGCAGAACCGGGCCAAGCAGCAACAGCAGCAGCAAAGCACCGCAGCAGGTCCCCTGAACGACGGCGGAAGCGCAGCAGGTGCCGCCGGCAGCAGTCCGGTCACCACACACACAAGCGTCACCGAACACACAATCATTGAACACCTGAGCCACGAGACAGGAGCCTGGCAGCCATGGCGCATGCCTACACACGGGTAACGCTGGTGGGCCGGCAGCGCCATCTGGATCTGCTGCTGCCCTCGGACCAGCCGGTGGCGGCGCTCATGCCGCAGGTGCTGGATCTCCTGGGCGATGAACCCGCCGCGGACGTGGCCGCCAAGGTCCTCGTCACCCCTGACGGATCCGAGCTCACTCCCACGGACACCCTTGCCCAGGCCGAGGTGCTCGATGGCACCGCACTTCAGCTCTGCAATGCTTCGGAGGCCCCGCCCGCTCCGGTCGTCTACGACGTCACCGACCTGGTGGTCGCCGAAACCGAGGCAGTTCGCGGCCGATGGACCAGGACCTGGAAAAACGCCACCGCCGGTATCTTTGCAGCAGCCGGTCTCTGGGCAGGTGCCCAACTGATCATCGCGGCGGTCGCTCCGGAGGCAGCCTGGTGGCTGCTCGCCGCGATCTCAGTGCTGGCCGCGGCCGCAGGCATCCTGGTCTGCCGCCGCAGCCCCTCCTCTCCCGCAGGGCCCGCCGCCATTGGGGCCGCCTGGCTGGCCGGACTGGGCTCCGCCCTCCATGCAGCCGGATTCCTCGGCGGGACCGACGGCGACTACGCGCGCGCCGGACTGCTTCTCGCCGGGTCCACCACGGTGACGCTCCTGGCCCTTGGTGCGGCGAACCGCCGGCCCAAGGCCATGTACACCGGCACACTGGCAACAGCTCTTACTGCAGCGGTCTGGAGTGCCTCGGTGGTTCTTACCGGCACAGCTGTCCAGGCAGCAGCCCTCGCCGGGATCGCCAGCGTACTGCTGCTCGGTCTGCTCCCCGGCCTGGCTCTCGCCGCTTCCGGCTTGGCGGCGCTGGATGACCGCAGGGCCAAGGGCGGCCAGGTGGGACGCCCGGACGCCCTCGAGGCCGTCGCCTCGGCGCACGGCGGACTGGTAGCCGGCACCGCGGCCGCCGCAGCTTCCGCAGCCCTCGCGCTGTGGACCCTCGGCACGGATACAGCCCAGCAGGCCTGGTCCCTTCCGCTGCTCGCCGTGCTCACCCTGGCGGTATTCCTGCGTGCCCGTGCCTTCCCGCTGGCCCCGGAACGGTTGGCACTCTACGCTGCCACCGCCGTCGGGCTGGCGGCACTCGTGGCCGGCAGCAGCCGCTGGTTCACGGACCAGCCCTGGGCCACCGGGGTGGTTGTGCTGGTGCTCACGTCCGCCGTCTGGATCGCATTGTCCCTGGACCTTCCGGACCATGCCCAGGCGAGGTTCCGGCTGGCGGCAAAGCGGCTGGAAACCCTCGCGATCCTCGCCTCCGTCCCGCTCGCGGCCGGACTGTTCGGTATCTTCGCGCAACTGCTGGAGAGCTTCTAGATGACACAGATAACTCCCGGGAACGGTTTCGGGGCGCCTGCCGCAGCCCAGGGCGACGGCTTTGAGTCCACGCCCCAGCGCCTGCGGCGCACGCTGCGCACCCGCCCGGCGGAAGGACCCGCACGCCGGCTGCTGCTGCAGGCGGCGGACATGTTCCGCGGGGACGACTACCCGCAGTCCCTCGCAGAAGCCGCTGCCGGTGTGCAGCGTCCAGTGACAACCGGCCGGCGGATCGCGGTGATGGGTTTCCGCGGCGGTGCCGGACGGACCACGGCCGCAGCCCTGCTGGCACGCACCTACGCTTCCCTGCGCACCGACGCCGCAGCAGCGGTTGACCTGGCTGAAGCCGGAACGCTCGCGCTCCGCCTTGCGGCACCGGAGGCCCCCTCCCTGGACGCCGCGGCAGCCCGCCTGGCACGCACCATCCCCGGTTCGCTCGCCGAGGTGCGGAACGTCGTGGCCTCCCCCGGGCCGGACAACCTGCTGGTTACCGGGCGGCGGTCCGCTGCGGGAACCCAAAAAGCCACGGACGACGACGCCACCCACCTCTCCCGGGTACTCTCCAGGTACTGCCCGGTCACCCTCTTTGACTGCCCGGCGGGTCTCGGAGCCGACGCCGCTCACTGGGCCCTGGCCGAATCCCATCTGGCCCTTTTCGTCACACCGGCCAGCGTGGCAGGAATCGACGATGCCGTGCAGGCCGCCGAGCTCTGGCGCACCAACCAGGCCCTGGCACAGGTGCCCCTGCTGGTGCTGCTCACCCGTTCCTCCCGCAGCCCGTTCAAGCCCGTGGCCGAAGCCCGCAGGCTCGCCCGTTCCGGGATAGACACCGCAGTGCTGGACTATGACGCCCATCTGGCCGCCGGCGTCGAAATCCAGCCCCGCCTGCTGTCCCGCGCCGCGCGCCTGCAGTCCGCCGAACTGGCTGCCCGGGTACTCGCGGCTGCGTCTTCGGCGCCCGGCCGGCCCGGAAAGCCCGCCGCCGCCAGGCAAGCCGAAACCGGTTCCGGGAGGAGGGCCCGGGTATGAGCGTGAAACTGCTGCACCGCCCCGCCCGCACCACTCCGCCGGCCCGCAGTATGGAAGCGTTCACCCTGGACGCGCCGCCCCAGATCGAGGGCGGCAAGGGCGGGATGAACATGATGTCCCTGGTGCCGCTGCTCGGCGCCGGCGTCTCCATGACCGTGATGATGCTCTTCCGCGGCTCGCCGCTCGCTGCCGTCGGCGCGCTCATGATGATCGTGACCATCCTCGCCTCGATCGTGATGATGGTCAGCCAGCGCGGGAAACAGGGACGCGCCCGCCGGGAACAGCGGGAGAACTACCTCGAGTACCTGGAGCGCTGCCGCACCACGCTCCGGGTCCAGGAACAGGAGGCAGCCGCCGTCGCGCGTGCGGCCAACCCGCCGCCCGAGGCGCTCTTCGACATTGTCCGCAACCACCGCCGGGTCTGGGAACGCCGCCGGCATAACGAGGACTTCCTCCGCACCAGGATTGGCACCGGCACCCGGAGCAACCGGGAGATCACGATCATGGATTCGGGGTCGGCGCTGGCCCGCGATGATACCTTCATGACCGCCGAGCTGCAGATCCTCAAGCGGCGCTACGAGGCCAGCCCCGACCTGCCGGTCACCGTTCCGCTGGACGGCGCCGGAACGGTCAGCGTGGTCGGCTCCCGGGAATTCGTGCTCCAGGTCTCGCGCCTGCTGCTGCTCCAGTCCGCGGCGTTCTCCTCACCCGAAGACCTGCACCTGGCGGTGGTCTCCCCCGAACAGACCCGCGCAGACTGGGAGTGGGCCACCTGGCTCCCGCACCTGGCGGACCAGGACAAACCCCACCGCACCGGTCCCGTCCGGCGGATTGCGCCCAGCATGGACACGCTGGCCGACCTGGTCCAGGACGATCTCGCCCGCCGCTCCAACATGGCCGCTGAGGCCCGAAAGAACTTCCTGCGCGGCGGAATCGGCTCAGCACTCCCGCGCCTGCTGGTGGTTTCGGACAGCTACGGGACGCTGCCGTCCGAACTGCCTTTGCCGGACCGGCAGGCCGCTCCGGGCCATCTGGGCATCACCACCCTCCACCTTGCTGCAGACAGAGGACAGGAGCCGGGGGAAGTAGCTGTCCGCATCTCTGAAACCGACTCCGGGTTCCTGCTGGAGAACTACCGCGAAGATCCGGTCCAGCCGCGCCTGGATACCGGCACACTGGATTCACTTCCCGTGGCGCTGGCCGAGTCACTCGCCCGGACCCTGGCTCCGCTGCGGCTCTCCCCCGATTCCCTGGAACACGAGAGCACCGGCAGCTCCGAAGGATTCCTGGACATGCTTGGCCTCTCCCCCCAGCTGGATGAAGCAGACATCCGCAGGCTCTGGCAGCCGCGCAGCGAGGTGGACTTCCTCCGGGTACCGCTCGGGGCTGACGACCGCGGCCGTCCCGCGCTGCTGGACCTGAAGGAATCCGCCCAGTTTGGCCACGGTCCGCACGGCCTCTGCGTCGGCGCCACCGGCTCCGGCAAGTCCGAAATGCTGCGTTCCCTGGTGGTCGGCCTGCTGGCCACACATCCACCGGAACTGCTGGCCATGGTCCTCGTGGACTACAAGGGCGGCGCCACATTCGCGCCGTTCGCCGACGCGCCGCAGGTCACCGGAGTCATCACCAACCTTTCCGACGACGTCAGCCTCATCGAACGCGTCTACGCCAGCCTGTCCGGCGAAATCCAGCGCCGCCAGGAAGTCCTCAAGGACGCCGGCAACCTGGCCAACATCACCGACTACCAGCTGCACCGCAAACACCGGCAGGGCCAGGGCGAAGAGCTCCCGCCGCTGCCGCACCTGGTGGTCATCATCGACGAGTTCGGTGAGCTGCTCACCGCGCGCCCGGACTTCATCGAACTCTTCCTTTCCATTGGCCGCATCGGGCGGTCCATCGGCGTGCACCTGCTGCTCTCCAGCCAGCGGATCGAGGGCGGCAAGCTACGCGGCCTGGACACCTACCTCTCCTACCGGATCGGCCTGCGGACCCTTTCCGAATCTGAATCACGGACTGTCCTGGACACTCCGGACGCCTTCCACCTGCCGCCCGTCCCGGGATTCGGATACCTGAAGGTGGACACCACCACCTACACCCGGTTCAAGGCCGGGTACGTCTCCGGTCCGCTGGAAGACGCAGCAGCCCCCGCAGAGCAGGACGTGGACGAACAGCCGCCGGTGCTTGAAGTTCCCCGCTACGCGGCGTCACTGGAGTCCTCCCGGGACGGCGGCGCTCCGGCACCGGCCTCGACGTCGTCATCCAAACGCACCACCGGACCCACCGTGCTGTCCACACTCATGGACACCCTGGCCCGCTTCCCGCGCGCCGTGGACCCGATCTGGCTGCCGCCGCTGCCCCGCGGCCTGGCCCTGGACACCGCGGCCGGCGGAGTGCTCACCACCAGCCAGGGACTGCGGCTGAACGCCGGCGGGAACCTCTCCATTCCCATTGGCCTGCTGGATGACCCGGCGAAGCAGTGGCAGGGCATCTGGAACCTGGACCTGGCTGCCAACGGCGGGAACGCCGCGATTGTGGGTGGACCCTCCACCGGCAAGAGCACCGCGCTGCGCACCATCGCGGCGTCGCTCGCCCTGACCCACACGCCGTCCGAAGCCGGTATCTACGCCGTGGACCTGCTCGGCAGCTCGCTGCTCCCGCTGGAAGGACTCCCCCACGTGGGCGGGGTGGCCGTGCGCACCAACCGGGAAGTTGTCCGACGGACCGTGGACGAGGTACTCGGCATGCTCACCCAGCGTGAACGGATCTTTGAGAAGCACCAGATCGATTCGCTCGGAACACTGCGCACCCTGCACGCCCAGGGCCGGATTCCCGAGCTTTCCAGCGCGGACATTGTGCTGCTGGTCGACGGATACGGGCAGCTCTCCGACGAGTTCGAGGACATCGAAAAGTCCGTCCACGCCTTGATCTCCCGCGGCGGCGGCTACGGCATCCACGTGGTGGTCACCTGCTCGCGCATGAATGAAATCCGGATTGCGCAGCAGAGCTTCTTTGGGAACCGGATCGAGCTGCGCCTGGCCGATCCCGGCGAATCCGCGCACGGCCGCAAGCTAGCCGAGGCCCTGAGTCCCGGCACGCCGGGCCGGGCGCTGACCGACCGCAAACTGCAGGGCCACATCGCCCTGCCGCGGATCGACGGCGACCCGGATGAGGGCTCCGCAATCCAGGGCACACGGGATCTGGTGGCCGCCGTCGCCGCCTCCACCGACGGCCGGGCGATGGCGGTCCGGGTGCTTCCTGCCGTCGCTCCTGCGGATCCCGCAGCGGTACCGTCCGTTCCGGGCCTGGTGCCGCTGGGACTGCGGGAAACCGATCTGGGCACCGAGAACCTGGATCTCCAGGGCCGCGAGCACCACCTGGTGGTCATGGGCGATGACGCCTCGGGCAAGTCCAACGTGCTTCGAAGCGTGGTTCGCACCCTTGCCGCCCAGCACACCGCCGAGAACATCGTTTTTGCCGTCTTCGACCCCCGCCGTGCCCTGGCCGGCGAGGTCCAGGAAGACTATCTGGGCGGCTACGCGACCAGCGCGGCACTGGCCGAGAAACTGGCCGCCGCCGTCGCCTCCGAACTGGAGAAACGGGTAGGAGCGTCCCCCGAGGAAGTCGCCGCCGCGCCGCGCGTGGTCCTGGTGATCGACGACTACGATGTGCTGACTGCGGGCGGTTCCTCACCGCTCGCGCGGCTGACCCCGTACCTGCCGCTGGCCCCGGAAATCGGACTGCACACTGTCCTCTCCCGCCGGGTCCGGGGCGCCAGCCGCGGCATGTACGAATCCTTCTTCACGGCGCTGCGGGACTCCGGCAGCGCCGCCCTGATCCTCTCCGGCGACCGGACCGAGGGCGGCCTCATCAACGGCGTCCGTGCCCGCACGCTGCCGCCCGGCCGCGCCCAGCTGATCCAGCCCGGACGTCCCGTGCAGATGCTGCAGCTGTTCCTCAATGATCCTGCCGACGCTGTTGCTTCCGTGGGGTCCGGGCAGTGAGTTCGCGGTGGGTAGTGGTGAGCACCGGTGAGCCGGACCGGCGCACCGTGGTCCACGCCCTAGCTGAGACGACGCCGGAGCTAAGCATGCGGGAAGCCGCTGCCGGGGAGGTCCTGGAAATACTGGACGGCGAGCGTGTGCCGCTGGCCATCGAACTCCCCCGCCTCATTCAGCTGCCGGGAGAGATCATGCGGCTGCACCCCGGCGCGGAGGTCAGCGCACCGGCCGGGTCCGCTATTCCGGAGTTCTTCACTGCCGAGGGAACCGGATCCGCTGCACCGTTGTGGTGGCTCGAGGTCTATGCCACCGGCGGGGTGCCCGACGGCGGCAGGCTGGCTGATGCGTTCAGCCACGCGTTGGCGCGGCTGACCGGCGGCGTGGTCCTCATGCCTGACGGGGTGCGGTCCTGATGCACGACTCTGCGTACGACTTCCTCACTCCATCCACCGCGATGGTCTTCTGCGACCAGCCGGTGGCCGGCCTGAGTCCCTGGCTGGCCCGCGCCCACGCCGGAGCGGTGGAGTCCGGCCGCCGGTTTGTGCTGCTGACTCCGTCCACGTCAGCCCTTACCCTCCCGCTGTCCGCCCTCTTCGACGGCGACTCCGCATCCTGGATGGCAACGGGTACCGACGGCGGGTTCTTTGACGCCGTGACCGGTCAGGTCCAGGTGTGGGACGGCGGCACCCTGCAGCCTGCAGGTTCCGTGGCGGACGATTTCCTCGCCGCGGAACGGAGCCCCGGCGCCTACTTCCACGTCCGCGCCAGCGTGCTGCACCCGGCGTCGCTCTCCACCCGGGCCGGAACGTTCACCGAACGTGTCTTTGAAGCCCTCACCGGATCTGCACCGCTGGGCTGGGGACTGTATGAGCCGGTGAGCGAAACGTGGCACACCGCTGCCTTCTCCGACTACTGCTACGGCCGTGCGCCGCTCCCCAGCCGTCTGGTTGTTCTTGGATCCGCACCCGGCGCGCCCGGCAGCCCGGGGTTGGCGGCAGGATCTATCGCCGTCGTCACCGTGGAGCGTACCCGTGCCGGTGTGGTGGAGAGCGTCGAATTGCTGGCCGGAGCACGGGCTCCTCTCGATGACGCTGGGCTGAACACCTTCCTGGCGGCCATGCACGGCGCCCGGGCACGGACGGCAGTGCTGGCCTACGGCCTCGGATACCGCGATCTGCTGCGCCCGGCCCGGTTCACCGGGACTGCTGTTCCCGGTGCAGCCCTCTTCGGTCCGGAAGCCCTAGCCGGACGGCAGGCTTCATCCGTACTGGCCTCAGCCGGTCCGCGGGCGGAGCTCATCGGCACGGTACCGGCCCAGTCCCTCGGCGTGCGCTACGCCCCCGAACCGGTTCCGGGCGAACCGCACCCGCTGGAGGCCTACGCCAGCCTAGCTGTGGAGCTGGCGCCGGGGCAGATTCCCTAGGCGGGGCGTTCCATGTAGCCCCGCATCGCCGAGCGAGGAACGAGCGAGGTAGTGGAAGATCCAGGGCCCCTCTCCGAGCTTGCGAGGAGGAGGGCAGGATCTGTAACGCTAAGGGGCGGCGAAGCGTCCCGTCAGGGACTAGCCGACAGTAAAGTGCCGGTCACCGAAGTAGACGGTACTGCCCGACGGCGCGAGCACGGGGCTGTGCGCGGCGAGGGCTTCGTGCCGGCCGTCCGGAGCCACGATCGAGCTGCCGTTGGTCGAATCGCGGTCTGTCACCCAGAGTCCCGCCGAGCCGTCGGACTGCAGATGCAGGTGGGTCTTGGACACGGACCGTCCCATGTCTGCGAAGTCGATCAGCTGGTTCACTTTTTCACCGATGGCCGGCGCGGGGTTGCGGCCCAGCAGTGCGGTGCCGGTGACCCGGACGGCGGCGCCGTCGTCGAACACCAGGCGGCAGCCTGTCCCCTGCCCCCGGGAGACAATACGGGTCAGCTCAACATCTTCTTCCTCGTCCGCTGCAGCACTGCTCACTGCGGTCTGAGTTGCGGCTGCGCCGACTCCGGGCACGCTGCTGATTGGAGCTGCGGGCGCAGCCGGTGCGGCAGGCGCCGGCGTCGGGGGTCCAGGCACCCACCCGGTGGCTGGCGCGGCGGCCGGGACCGGTGCCGGGGCTGCTGCACCTGCCCAGCGCCCGCCGGTGAGCAGGGGATCCCGGCCTGCGCGGATGTCCACCACGAGGGTGCGGGCGGCCTTGTCATGCCAGCACTGCCTGCGGGTGGGGTGGTCCCAGAGGTTGGAGACCGTCAGGATCCATGGCCCCACCACAGTTACGGCGGAGACGGCCAGCAGCAGGTTTCGAACCAGGACGGCCCCGAAGCCCGGCGCCAGGCCGTCTTCGTTTACGGTTCGCAGTCCGAGCACACGGTTCCCGGGAGTCTGTCCGCTGGCTGCTTCCCAGAGCCAGATCCAGGCAAGGTAGCCCGCAGCACCGGCGGCGCAGAGCAGAAGCGGCAGCTGTCCCGGCACAAGCAGCGCCACCAGCACCAGGGCAAGGAGGGGCACACTGTCCAGCGCACGGGCCGCAAGCCGCTGGCCGGCGGTGGCGTTCACAAGATTCGGGTTTGTTGCCATTACCTCTTCGTTCCTAGCTTCTTCTTCTCGCCGTATGACCGGTGTGCTGATGCCGCCCGGTGTCAGGCGTCGGAGTCCCCGGAAACCTGGTCCAGCAGGGCCAGATCAGCGGCCGTCACCAGCTGGGACGTGACGGCGTGCTCCACCAGCCGGGCCCTGCGGTTGACCGCAAGTTTGCCGGGTCCCCCGCGAAGGCCCGCCACCCCCACCCGGTCGAGCTTGTCGCACACGTTGTCCAGCTTGCGGTTGAACCTGGTCTGCGACCACCCCAGCCTCGCCGCAGCGTCGGCGGAAGTGGGCAGGGCGCTGTAACCCGTACCGTCCCGGCGCAGCATCGGTTCGGCGAGCGCCACGATCACGGCGCGCTGCGATTCGGTGAACACCACCGGCCCAATGGTGGTTTCCCCGGATCCTGAATCGTCCAGCGGATCCGGACGGAACGCCGGGGTCTTTAGGTGCACGTCAAATTCGTAGGTGGTGGGTCCGGCGGTGAAGACCACCCGGGTCTGCTCGAAGACCAGCGGTATCCTGGCCCCCGGCGCCACCCAGGCCTGCATGCCGCCCTTGGAATCGGAAATGGTTGCGGAGATCCGGCTGCCAATGTTGGTCAGCCACCAGATTCCGTGTTCCTGGGAGATGGTCAGGAATTGCCGGTGCAGATAGGGATTGTCATCAATGGCGAGGTCCCCCTCGCGCCCAATCCGGAACACCGTTCCATCTTCCGGCTCATACCACTCCCCGCTGAAATCAATCGCCAGATCCCCCAAGATCCCTCTCCTTCGTAGCGGCTCCGGCGCAACTGCGCAGCGGAACCTTGCCCAAGCAGCACCGCTCCGGCGCTCCCCCGAGGCTCATTATGTCCCATCCCTGCTTCTCCCCCATGCCCGGCGCTCTCTGCGCACCGGCGCGGCTCCTACCCGGTGCAGACAGCCGCAGGCTCCGACGCCCGTCCGTTGGCCCGCGCCACCTGCACCTCAATGCACGTCTGTGTGCCCGTGGCGGGCAGGACCGCCTCGGCCTGAGAGGTTCGCACCAGCTCCCCCTTGCTGGTAGCGGTCACGCTGCGCCAGAGGAAGATGTCCCCTTCCTGCGGTTCGGGGTTCTGCCAGGTGAACACCGCCTCACCGGCTTCCTGCACACCGGAAAGCTCCGACGGCGGCGCCACGGATCCTTCCAGGCCGCCCAGGGCGTTCGACGGCGGCTGGGACGGCGGGACTGCGTCCTGGCGCGGCGCCGGGTCCGGGGCCAGGACCAGCGCTGCGGCTGCGGCAGCCACCAGGGCTGCGCCGGCAGCCCCGGCCAGGATGCGCCCGCGGGGTACCGCTTTCCGTCCCGTGCCGGCCTGGTTCCCGGCCGCTGCTGCATTCTCCGGGACGGGTGCGTCCGGTTCGTTCCCGGGTGGAGCGCCGGTAGCCGGCCCGGGACCGGACTCGCCGGCCACGTAATGCACTGACGGGCTGTCTCCGCGTACAGGGCCGGCAGGCGCGGCCGCTGGCCGCAGCACCGTTCCCTCCGCCGTGTACTCCCCCGACGCCGCATCCGGGGAGACCATGCTCCTCCCGCTGCGGAGGGTGGGCGGGAACGTTGTTGCCGACGGATCAATCGAGACGATCCGTCTCACCCGGGTGCGGTCGCCGTCGTCGTCGGCTGCCTCCTGGCGGCCGGCTTCATCGAGCACCGCAAACTCGGTGACGGACAGGTTCAGCTCGGCCTGGATGCGCTGCAGTGCCAGGGCGAAGGCATAGGCAGAGGAGTACCGTGATTCGGGGCTTTTGGCCATCGCCGTGGCCAGTGCCAGTTCCAGGGATTCCGGCACGTCGCTGCGGCCGGTCGGTGTGAGCTGTTCGGACATGATCCGTGCCACCAGGTCCCGCTGGGCGTTGCTCCGTCCGGGACGCATAAACGGGGACCGCCCGGCGAGCAGTGTGTAGAGCGTGGCTCCCAGTGAATACACGTCGGCGCGGATGCCGTCCACGCGGGCACCGGCCAGGGCTTCAGGCGGCGACCAGGGAATGGACATCCCCACATCACCGTCTTCCTCACTGTCCATCGTGCCGGAGATGCCGAAGTCCGTCAGCGCAGGCCGGTTGTAGTCCGTGGTGAGGATGTTCGCCGGCTTAATGTCACGGTGGGCGATGCCCGCCCGGTGCGCGGTTTCCACGGCGGAGGCCACCTGGACCCCGACGGCGAGCACTTCCGCAAGCGGCAGGCCGCCCTGGCGGTACCGGGCGTCCAGGCTGGGCCGGGAGCAGTACTCCATGGCCAGGTAGGACCGGCCCTCCGCGGTGGTGTCCGCTTCATAGATCGTGACGATGTAGGGGTGGGTGGAGAGCTGCGCCATGAGGTTGGCTTCGGCTTCAAAGCTTGCCCGCGAGGCTTCCTCGCGCAGGTCGGAGAGCAGCACCTTGACCGCTACCCGGCGGCGGGGCCGGTCCTGTTCATAGAGATAGACGTCAGCGAAGCCGCCGGAACCCAGGTGTTCCAGGAAACTGAACCCTGGAATCCTAGGCGGCGGCGCGGGGGGCCGCTTTTTCATGCGAGTCCTTCAAACCGCAGCGTCACACCGTCGCCCAGTTCAGCGATGTCCCCGTCGAGGAGGATCGCAGCCTCGCCCTGCGCCAGGCGCCGCGGCAGGGACCCTTCGCGGATGAGCACCGTACCGTTTGTGGAGAACAGGTCCCGGAGCATCACGTGCCAGCCTTCCAGCCGCACCTCGGCGTGCGAGCGGGAGATGTCTCCGCTGTCGCTGGGAACCTGCACCATCCGGGGCAGGGCAGCTCCGGCCACGCGCGACGCCGAGGGCTGGCGGCCAATCACGATGTTCCGGTCCAGCTCATACACGGCACCGGTGGAGAGCCGCATCAGGCCCAGGCTGGGCCGGGACACGGGACGCGGCTCGCCGGACATTTCGGTGCCGCAGACCCGGCAGGAGGCTGCGGTGGGCGGATTGATGTGGCCCTGCGGGCAGGTGCGGGCCAGGACAGTGGGACCGGTGTCCGGGTTCGGGAGGGACCCCGTTGACGAGCCGCCGGGGGCAGGGACCGCCGGAGCGGAACGGATCGTCTCGCCGTCGTCCTCTTCCGGAGCGGCGTCCGGGACCGTGGGGGCGGGCGCCGAAGCCCCGGGCAGCGGTGTGCCCGGCAGCGCCGTTCCGGGCTGCGGGCGGAATCCCATGACGGTGTGGCCGTCGTGGTCCACCGGAGGAAGGGTCTCGGTGGGTTCACCGCCGTCCGGAAGGCGGTCTGGTTCCTCTTCCTCCGGGAGCGCGGTTTCCGGAGAGAGCGGCGGCGGTGTGAGGTTCAGCCAGGGTATTGCCGCGCTGAGGTCGGGGCCGGGGACAGCAGCAGGTTCGGCCAATTCCCCCGCAGGTTCGGAGACAGCGGCGAGGGGCTCTGCGGCGGGTTCCGCCGGTACCTCGGGAACAGGCGTCCCGGGGGCCGGTGCGGCCGGAGGCTCGCTGGGGACGGGGAGCTCAGCCGGATCCGGCGGAGCGGCGGCGGCAACGGTGTTGGTTTCCGGCAGGGCGGCGGCTTCAGGAACGGCGTCGGCTTCAGGAACGGCGTCGAGATCAATTTCGATGGCCTGAACCGCAGCCATCCCGTCGCGGAGGAACAGCAGCGGCGCGGACGCCGGACCCGACGGATCCGAGGAGCGCAGGGCCAGCCTGCCGGAGGCCGGGAACACCTGTTCGCTCCAGGTCCGCAGGTTCCGTCCGGATGCTGCCGGGGCACCGTCCAGTTCCAGTTCCAGCTCCCCGCGCAGCAGGACGTTGACCTGTCCGTCAACCGAGACCAGTCCGAAGGACGGCAGGCGGCTCAGCGACCCCGCGAGTCCGCCGGTGACGGCGTCGAACACGTCTTCCAGCGAGGGGCTGCCCTGCAGGGAGGTCCACACATCGTCCACCCGCTGCTGGCTGGTTTCTGCCGGCAGCAGCACCACCTTGGTGCCGCGAACCAGCACCAGCCAGTCAGCCCCGGGGCCCTGGCGGTACCGCAGTCCGTCCATCAGTCGATCACTGTCCGTTGTCTGCCGGTCCCGCCGCGTCGGGTCCGGGGCTGCTGCCGTTGGTGGTGTCCGCGGACCCGCCGGACGCGGGGGGAACTGCCAGTCCGGGCAGCGTGATGGCTCCCGAATCCGGGGTCGCGGACCCGGAGTGCGCATCGATCACCAGCACCGTGATGTTGTCGCGGCCGCCGGCGCGCAGTGCTGCCTGCACCAGGGCAGCGCAGGCATCCTGCGGATTGGGTACGGAGGAGAGGACCTGGAAGATGTGGCCGTCGCTCACCTCTCCGGTCAGCCCATCGGAGCAGACCATCAGCCGGTCGCCCGGCTCCACCGGAATCAGCCAGAAATCGGCGTTGGTGTCGTTGCCGGTGCCCAGGGCCCGGGTGACCACATGGCGCCTGGGATGGACCAGCGCCTCGTCAGGGGTGATCTGGCCAAGGTCGACCAGTTCCTGCACCTCGCTGTGGTCAACGGTGATCTGTTCCAGTGCGCCGCGGGACAGGCGGTAGGTCCGCGAGTCGCCCACGTTGAACACCAGCCAGTAGGGGCGGGATTCTTCCTGCACCAGCACGGCGCCGGTGAGCGTGGTGCCGGCACGCCCGCCCGTTGCTTCACGGATCTGCCGATCTGCCTTGGCGAGCAGCTCTTCGATTTCCGCTGCGGGGACCTCGGGCAGGTGCTCACCTACCAGCCGGGAGTCGCCCAGGGTGCGGACGCAGATGCTGCTGGCGATCTCGCCGGCTTCGTGCCCGCCCATGCCGTCGGCCACAGCAAATACCGGATCCGCCGCGATCAGCGAGTCCTCATTCAGTTCCCGCCGCAGGCCGCGGTCGGAGGCATAGCCAAAGACCGCTTCCAGTTCCAGGGGCTCAGATGTTGTTTCGTCGGAGTTCATTCACGCCCTATTCGGAAGCTGCTCACTGTAGTGATCTGTCTTACCTGTTCTCACCATTACCCTAACGGACCTTGCCGGTCTTGAGCAGCGCCGGTGCGGCGGGTCACTTTCGCACCTGCGCGCCGCATCCGCCGGCTTATTCCGGCGGCCCGGGGGCGGGGTTCGCGGGGCCGTGCCGAAAGCCGGTTTTCAAGCCGGAGTGAACGCAGCGAATACCGGGCGCGCTGGCGCTGCCAGAAGCCTGCGGTGCCGGTCAGGGAGACGCGGACGCTTTCCACGTCGTCCCAGTAGCTGCGGACCTCTTCCTCGCTCGGGTCTCCGGGGCCGAAGATCCCGGCGTCGGCCCGGCGGGCCAAGGCGGCGGTGGCAACGGCGCCGACAGGGAAGGCGCGGCCCAGGGCGGCGGCGTCTTCGCGGCGGGTGCGGCGTCCGCTCACGGCAACTCCCAGGTCAGCGGCGGCACCGAGCACTTCGCGCCAGCCGCCGGCAACCCGCTGCGCCGTGCCTCCGGCAGTACGGCGTTTTTTCCGCAGCCGGCGCTTGAGCAGCAGAATGAGCAGCAGCGGCCCGAACAGGACCAGCAGCGGCAGCGAGGCCAGTCCAAGGATGCGCAGGAACCCGGAGACGCTCTCCCAGAGATCCTCCTCCTTCTCGTCCGCGTCCTGCGGGTCGGCGGCAGTGTCCGGCGGCAGCTCCGCGGGTTCCTGCGGCGGTGGTGGAGGCTGCAGCACCTGCGGTTTGGGGGTGGACTTGGGCTGCTGCTGCGGCGGAACCGGCTCGTTGTCCTCATCGGGGGTGGGGAAAAACGGCACCCAGCCAACGCGTTCAAACTCCACTTCCACCCAGGCATGGACGTCGTCACCGGTGATGTCGATCTTCCCCGGAGCTCCTCCCAGCTCATCCCAGTCCGGGTAGAACCCCATCACCACGCGTGCCGGGATCCCCAGCTTGCGGGCCATCAGGGCCATCGCCACCGCGTACTGTTCGTCGTCGCCCACCATCTGCTCGGCGTCGAGCAGGCTGACCATGCGGGCGGCACCGTGCCCGGGCATGGACGGTGTCTGCCCGTCCTTGCCGTTGCTGAAGTAGCCTTCCGTGGCCAGGATCTGCTGCAGCTGGCGCACCCGCTGAATCGGGGTGGTTGCCTCACCGGCGAATTCGGCTGCCTTGGCCCCGATGATCGGCGGATCCTGCTGCAGCCGGGGCATCGCCGTCCGGGCAAACCCGTACTGTGCCAGCTGCGCGTCGTCGTACTCCTCAGGGAAGACGACTGCCGTTTCATAACTGTCCCCGGAGCGCACACCGGACGTGGACAGCAGGGTGCCGCTGCCGGCGTCGTGATACAGCCCGCCGGCGATCTCGCGGGCGCGTTCCCCCGCCGGGCGCAGGGCCCGGACCTCGCCGCCCGAGGGCAGCCAGGCACCGTTGTAGTCCTGGATCTGGAACTGCAGGGTCGCTTCAGTTCCGCTTTCCCCGCCCGCCCCCAGTGTGCCGGCGTCACCCACCCGGGCGAACCCGCCCGCGGCCTGTCCGCTGACGTTGTAGACCACTCCGTCGTAGGCGTCCATGACTGCCAGACGGACCCGCTGGCCTTCCGGCAGCCCCTGAACCGTGAACAGGGTGGTGTCCGCGTTGTCCTTCACGTAGCGGCGGAAGTCGGTGAGCGGGCTGGGAAAGTTGAACAGGTCAACGGGAGGTTCGACGGCGTCGCGGAGCACCTTGCGCTCCGTGTCCGCGCCCAGGAGCGGAGAGACGGCCAGGGACAGGGCTGCGGCCGCAGCGACCACGGCACCGCCATAGAGCCGGCGGCGCAGCCGGGCCGCCTTGGCAGGCGCCGAACTCAATGCTGCCTGGGGTGCGGCAAGCGCTGCCTGCGCCTGGTTCGGGCGGTAGGAGAGGAACACCAGCAGCCCGGCGGCGAGCAGCAGTGCGCGCAGGCCGGGCAGCGGCACCTCCTTGGTCCCAAAGGCAATGCCCGCAGCGAACAGCGCCAGCACCGGCAGGGCCGGCCAGTACGCTCCGCGCGCCCGCCAGCAGAGCAGGCCCGCGGCGAGACCGGCCAGCAGGCTGAGCAGGAACGGAACCACCAGCATTCCGCCTGCGGTGCCCACCGGCGGGGCAACTGTCAGCAGGTCCTTCCAGGCGAAGACCACACCCAGCACCAGGACCCGCAGGGAGGAGAAGGTAGGAAGCACCCCGCCGGCGGCTTCCACCGGGGCGGCCAGCGCCGAGCCCAGGAGCAGGTACGTGCCGGCCATTGCTCCGGCGGTCGTCCACAGTCCCCAGTGGCGCGCCACGGCGGCTCCGGCCAGGAGCAGGCCCAGGACAACGCCGCCCAGGCCTGCGGCCAGGTAGCGGGGGTCACCGCCAAACCCCGGACCGAATCCCAGCACACCGGCTGCCAGCAGGACGGCCAGCGCGGCAGCTTCCAGGAGGCGCCGCAGCAGTGCCGGGCTGATGCCCGCCGGCCGGGTGCCGGGCTGCCGGTTCCGTTCCCGGGGTCGGAGCGGTGTTTCGGTACTCACGCTGTGCCCTTTCGGATCAGCGCGGGAAGGTCATCGAGGCTGCCGCAGGTCAGCACGGTCAGGTCGGCGATGTCCCGCCGGCCGGCCGGTTCGCCTTCGGCGCAGCGGACCGCCAGGGTGCGGATACCGGGCGGAATCGCGGCGGCGGCGGAGCGCAGTTCCGCCGCCGTGGGCACCGTCCCGGTGACCAGGATGACCACGGAGGCGTTGGGCACGGCGTCGGCGGTGAGTGCGGCCAGGTCCCGGGTGCCTTCCCTCCGGTCAGTGTTTTCCACGCGGGTGAGCCCGTCCAGCAGGATGGTTCCGCTGCCGCTGCGCAGCACGCCGTCCTGGGTCAGCATGCTCAGGTCCCGCTGTTCACGCAGGGCCTGCAGGCCCAGGGATCCGGCGGCTGAGACGGCCAGTTCAAAGTCTTCTCCGCTGAGGTAGTCGGACCGCCGGGTGGAAAGGGCTACGGCCAGGTGGGAGCGGCGGGTCTCCTCAAACTGGCGGACCATCATGGTGCCGGTCCGGGCGGTGGTTTTCCAGTGAATGTGCCGGCGGTCATCGCCGGGCACGTATTCGCGGAGCGCGTGGAAGGACACATCCGCTGTGCTGAGGTCCCGGGTGGGCAGCCCTTCGAGGTCCTTAATGAATCCGGTGGCCGATCCCTGCAGGTTCACCGTTCGCGGATGCACAAACAGGTCCACCGGGTCCGTCCACCGCAGCCGCCGTCCCAGCAGGGCAAAGGGATCCCGGCGCACCGATTCGACCGGTCCCACGACAATCACGGCACGCTTGGCGGTCGGAATCCGGAACAGTTCCTCGTGTTCGGACCCCGGTGCCATGCGCGGGAGTTCAAAGACGGCGGTGGCAGCTCCTACCGGAAGTTCCAGCAGCGCCGGCAGCAGCAGCCGCGCGCCGGGGTTGCGGACGGTCAGGGATCCGACGGCGTCGTCCCCCACGGCCACCCGGGTGCGGCTGAGATCCAGGCGAACGGCGTAGGCCTGGCGGCCCAGGACGAACGCGACGGCGGCTGCCAGCACCAGCGTCAGCGTGAGTGCTGCGATCAGCGCCTCGCGCCAGCCCAGCAGTCCCCCGGCCAGCCAGCACACGCCGGCCAGCCCTGCCACGGTCCAGCCCAGCGGCGTGACGGCACGGAAGGCAGCCGCCGGGACACGGCGGAACGCAGCAGGTATTGGGGGTAAACCGGGCACGGGTGCAGTCCTAGGCGTTCACGCGCTGCTGCGGCGCTGCGGTGGAAGCCAGCACCGTCTCGAGTACGGCGGAGGCGGTGGCACCGGAGAATTCTGCTTCCGGGTCCATGACCAGGCGGTGGGTGAACACACTGGGGGCGAGCGTCAGCACGTCGTCGGGCAGCACGTAGTTCCGGCCCTCGGAGGCAGCCCACACCTTGGCGGCCCGGACCATGGCCAGGGCGCCGCGGACGCTGACGCCGAGCCTGGTTTCGGGTGCCTCGCGGGTGGCGGCGGTCAGGTGCGCGATGTATTCAAGCACGGACGTGTCGGTGTGCACGGTGGCGGCGAGGTCTGCCATGTCCCGCACGGCGGCGGAGGTGATGACGGCGCTCAGCGCTGCCGACCGGTCCCGGGTGGCTGACCCGGCCAGCAGCTCCACCGTGGCGGCGTGGTCCGGGTAGCCCATGGAGGTCTTGATCAGGAACCGGTCCAGCTGTGCTTCGGGCAGCCGGTAGGTGCCGGCCTGCTCGATTGGGTTCTGGGTGGCGATGACCATAAACGGGCGTTCCTGCGTGTAGGTGGTGCCGTCCACGGTGACGCGGGATTCTTCCATGACTTCCAGCAGTGCGGACTGGGTCTTGGGCGAGGCACGGTTGATTTCGTCCGCCAGGACCACGTTCGCGAAGATCGGGCCGCGGTGGAATTCGAAGGCCTGGGTTTTCTGGTCATAGATGGTGATGCCGGTGACGTCGGAGGGCAGCAGGTCCGGGGTGAACTGGATGCGGGACGTGGTTCCCTGCACGGTGGCGGCCAGGGCACGGGCCAGCATGGTCTTGCCCGTGCCGGGGGCATCCTCGAGCAGCACGTGGCCCTCGGCGAGCATGGACGTGAGGATCAGCCGGACGGCCTGGGGCTTGCCCAGGACCGCCTTGCCGACGTTGGTGACCAGCTGGGCGAAGGTCTCAGCGAACCAGGCGGCCTGTTCTTCGGTCATGGACATGGTGGTGTTTCCCCTAGGTGGTGCGGACGAGGTGCGGTGAGGCTGGTTCAGCATCGGCCCATCCCGCTGGGCGGGTTGTTGCCGAAGCTGGTGTGGGTGCCCTTAATGTGCAGGCCGTCGTTGATGGCGTCACGGTTGGGCCCGGAGAACTGCCGGTACCAGATCGCGCCGCCGCCGCGCACGATGTAGCAGCGGGTGGTGATCCGCTCACCGATGTAGGCCCAGTGGTTGCCGATGCAGCGGGAACCGGTGTAGTTTGTGCGGTCCGCCGGGTCCATGCAGGTGCGCCTGTCGGACTCATCGAGCTGGTTGCCCACCGTGAGGGTCCAGCTGGACGGCGGCGGGGGCGGCGGTGGCGGCGGCTCGGCGCCGGTGCGGGCCGAGGCTCTGGCATACGACTGCTCGGGGGTAGGCGTCCCCTGCGAGTTCAGCACCCGAACCCGGATACTGTGCGACTCGTCGTATCCGTTGCCGACGCTGCGGCTGCCGGAGACTCCCACGTTCTCCCAGCCTCCGCCGTTGACCGAGATCTGGACCTGCGCGACGTCGTGCGCGTTCTGGTTGGGCGCTGACCAGGACAGTGTGGCGGTGCGGCTGCCCTGTCCGCCGCTGGAGCCCGACGCCGACGGCGTGCCGGGGCTGCCGAACACTTTCACGGCGCTCGAGGCCGCTGAGGCAGGGCTGTCATAGGCGGAACCGTCGGAGTTGACCACGGCTGTGAGCTGTGCGGTGATGTTGGCTCCGTTGCTGAACCCGGTGATTTCCTGGCCGCTGCTGACCATCATGGACCGTCCGTCGCTGAAGCTGGCGCGGTAGCTGATTTCCTCGGCCCGCGCACCGTTGCGGGCGCTGGCGGACAGCGGCGTGAACGTAATGGTCACTGCACGTCCTTCGGCGCCGGTGCGGGAAGCGGACAGGGACGGGGCTGCCGGAGCATCCGGAACGCCGACGGCGCGGCGCGGCGCCGATGCCGGCCCCCATTCGCTCCAGCCGGCCTTGTTCCGGGCCCGGACCGAGTAGGAGTAGTTCTGTTCGGAGTTATCCACCCGGACCGTCATGTTGGAGGCCTTGCCTGCCTCGTGGGTCCGGACGAGGGTGGAGCCGCGGTACTCGCGCAGCTCGTACATGCTGATCTCCGCACCGTTCGGGGCGGCGTCGGGCCAATCCACGGTGAGCTGGCTCTGGACGCCCACCGAGTTGGCCTTCGCCGTGGTGGGGGTTCCGGGCACATCCGGCACACCGGCGGGGATTTCCGGGGAGGAGTAGTCGCTGAACCCGGACGGTTCCGGGGCAGCGTTGCGGGCCTGGACCCGGACCCGGTAACTGGTGCCGTTGGAAAGCCCGGTCCAGGTGGTGCGTGTCATCGACGCCGGAACACTCTTCTGCGCTTCGCCGCCGGGTGGTGCCGGGGAGATCTGCAGGTCGTAGGTCTCGATCGGAGAGCCGTCATTTTCAGGTGCGGTCCAGGTGATGTCCAGCTGGCGGTCGCCGAAGGCCAGGTTCGGCGGTGCGGGCTGTGCCGGCTGCGTGTCCGGGCGGGCGGCGGCGGACTGCGGGGACGGGTCGGAGGTGCCGTTGGCGTTCGTTGCCGTGACAGCGAAGGTGTACTCAACGTTGTTCGTCAGCCCGGTCAGGGTGCAGGTGGTGGCCGGGCATTCCTGGCTGAAGCCGCTGGAGCCGGTGACCGTGTAGCCCGTGATCGGTGATCCGTTGGCGGCGGGCGGATCCCAGGCCAGCACCACCGTGCGGCTCCGGGTACTTTCAACCACCGGGGTAGACGGCGCATCCGGGCGGCCCTGCACGGAAAGCCGGATCTGGGCCGAGGCCTGGCGGTCTGCCTGGCCTGTCTTGTCCTCCACCCGGTACTGCACGCTCATGCTGCCCACAAACTCGGCGTCGGGGGTGACCACCACCGAATCGCCCTGCACTTCCGCGGTGCCGTTGCCGTCAGCGGTGGCTTCCAGGATCCGCAGCGGGCTGTCCGGGAAGGGGTTGTCATCATTGGCCAGCACGTCCACGGTGACCGGGCGGCCCTGCACGGCGTCGTCCACTGAATCGTCCGCGGCGACCGGCAGCGGACGGGTGGATGCGAGCACCGTGAGGTCGACGCGGCCCGGCACGGGGTCGCTGCGGCCGTCGGTGACCGTGACGGCGAGCTGGCCCAGAGTGCCGACGGCGGCGTCGTCGGCGGCGGAGACCTCCAGCACGGTGCCGGAAAGCCGGGCTTCGAACCCTTCCGGCACCGGTCCGGCCAGCGCGAAGCTCAGGCGTCCGTCGTCCTCCGGGTTGGGGTCGGCGGCCAGCGGCGCCAGGTCCAGCGTCACGGCGTCTTCGCCCTTGGCGGCCTCGAGCGAACCGGGGCTCATGGCCGGCGGGAGGTTCTGTTCCGGCAGCGGGGTGACGTTGACCAGCACGGTGAGGGTGGCTTTGAGTCCTTCGGGATCATCGGGGCCGGACCCGTCGGTGACCTCGAACGTGATGGAGCCCAGGCCGGCGTAGTCCTCATCCGCGGTGTAGGCCAGTGTGTCTTCGTCCGCGACCCAGGTGTCCCGGTTGGACGAGCCGATGGCGCTCACCTTCGCGGTCTCGGTGATCCGCGGCGTCCTGCCTTCGCGGACCTCCACCAGATCGCCCAGCTCCAGGTCCAGGGTGTCCCCGGCCTGGACTTCCTGGACGGCGTTGCTGAGCAGCGTCGGGTACTGGGCGCTCAGGCCCGGCACCCAGAGCACGGCGGTGGCCGTTCCGCCGTCCATGTCTTCGACCGTGTAGGGAATGGCCTGCGCCTCGTCGGTTAGTTCCACCCGCACACTGTCCCCCACCACGGAGGCGGTGGTGCGGGAGGGGTCCACGGAGACCTGCAGATCCTCTGCGACGCCGTCCGGGTCCTCATCGTTCTCCAGTACTGCTGCATCCACTGCGGTGCGGCCGCGGATCTCGGAGACTTCCACCCGGTCATCCCGGGCGATCGGTGCCAGCAGTTCGGCGTTGGGATCGGAGACGACGGCGACGTTGCCGTTCGCTGCGCCGCCGCGGTTGTCCTTCACGGAGTACCGGACGTTGTAGGTGCCGGCTTCCGCGGGCACGGTGAAGCGCACCCGCGGCCCGTCAGCACGGGCGTCCATGGACGGTTCCTGGCTGGTCACGCCGTCGGGGTCCAGGGACAGCGGATCGCCGTCGGGGTCTGAGTCGTTCGCCAGGACCGGCACGGCGACTTCGCGTCCCGGACGCACGCTCACGGCGTCGTTCACTGCCACGGGTTTCTGGTTCGCTTCGGCAGCCGGGGCGATGCCCACCCGCACGGTGCCGGTGTTGACCAGGCCCAGCCGGTCCCGGACCGTGTAGGTAAAAGAGTCGGTTCCTGCCCCGGAGGCAGAAGCGGTGTAATCGATGTAGTCGGGGCCCGGAACGGCAGCGCCCTGTACCGGGGCGGCGGCGATGCCGTCCAGGAACACTGAGTCGCCGTCGGCGTCGAGTCCGTTCAGGGGCACCGGAATCCGGACCGTGGTCCCTGCGATGGCGCGGCCCTCCAGGTTCCGGGGAACCGGCGGAGTGTTCTTCTCGTCATCGCGGGGCCGGATGTTGATCCGCACCTGCGCCGAGTCGCTCTGGCCGGTGGAGTCGCGGACCTCGTAGATGGCGTAAACGGTCTTCGCGGTCTCGCCCGCGACGAAGCGCAGCGTGTTTTCGGAGACGAACAGCTGCCCGTCGGCCGGGTCGACACCCTGAGCCAGCACTGGATTCAGCGTCAGTTCATCTCCGGCGGGTGAGGTGTCATTTTCAAGGACCTGGATGTCCACGACGTCGCCCACGCGGACGGTGGCGGTGTCAGCCAAGGCGGAGGGCGGCAGCAGGGTTTCCGGAGGTTCCACGGGCAGCACGCTGACTTCGCCGCTGGCGCTGGCCGTGCCGTTGGAGACGGTGTAGCGGATCGCGCCCTGCTGCTGCATGCCCCGCACGTCATGGATCTGCAGGATGTTGTGGTCCAGTACCTCCACGTCCAGCGGTGAGCCGGCACCGGCGTTGACCGACTGGACCACCAGCACTCCGCCTGTGGGGTCGGTGTCGTTGCCCAGCACGTCCACCAGCACACTGCCGCCGCGCGGAAGGAGTGCGACGTCGCGGACGGCCACCGGGGCTCCCTGGCGGCCGGATTCGGCGGCGTCCACCCGGATCAGTCCGGCGGCGCTCTGCGGCCCGTTGGTCACCAGGTACTCGAGGTAATAGGTCGATGCCGCAGCCGGGGTGAAGGACACCGCACCTGTTTCGTAGTTCGGGACCAGCTCAGAGCCGTCGTCATCCTCAGGATCCACCCGGGCCAGGCTGAGCTGGCCGCCGGCGGGGTCCAGGTCATTCTGCAGCGGATAAAGTGTGACCGCCTCTCCGACCGTGGCCGTGAAGTGGTCGAAGTTGGTGACCGGCGGGAGCACGCCGGACGGACGGACATCGAAGGTGACGGTGCCGGTGGCGGTTTCCGTGCCGTCGGAAACGGTGACCGCCACGTCCTTCACGCCCTGCGTCTTGCCGATATCGCGGAAGGTCAGCAGCCCGTCGGAGCGGGTACGCACCTGGTCGCCGTCGGCGGTCTGCTCGGCGGAGACCAGGACCAGGTCATCGCCGTCGGGGTCCATCCAGTCGTTGAGGATGTTCTGGCTGACAGACTTGCCCTGTTCCACCAGGATCCGGGTGGAACGGCGGGGTTCGGGCGGGGCGTTCTCCCCCGCGGGGCGCACCTGGACTGTGGCAGTGGCCGACGCGGTTCCGCCCCGGCCGTCGCGGACCTCGTAGCTGAACGTGCTGGTTCCCGCGGCCTCGGCCGGCACCACGACCTGCAGCCCGGCACCGTTGTAGATTTCCTGGACCGTTCCTGCCCCGGGCTGTTCCCCGGTGGGCTGGACGGTGAGCAGGTCGCCGTCGGGATCGGTGTCATTGTCCAGGACGTTCAGGATGGTGGTGCGGCCGGCCCGCACTCCGAAGCTGTCGTCGGAGGCAACCGGCGGCCGGTTTTCCCCGGTGCGGTCCGGGAGGGTGTTGACCGGGTTCTCGCTGGCGGATTCCTCTTCGTCGTCGCTGGAGTCCTGCTTGGGCGGAATTACGTCGCCCCAGTTGTCCACGAGCTGCATGTTTTCAAGCACCAGCCACACGTTGCCGCCGTTGATGTCATTGAGGACCACAACGGAGCGGTTAACGCGAAACACCAGGTCGGAGGATGCGCCGATGCCCTGGATCTCTTCGCGCAGGTTGTCCGATTCCCCGGCGCAGTTCCGCAGGTACGTTCCGGCGCCGGCCCAGGCCGCATGCACGCAGCCGTCAACCAGCACCGGCGGTGCGGGGGTGCCGGTGCTGCCGATTTCGGTGACCGTGGCTTCGGAACCGTTCAGCGGCTGCTCGACCAGGGAAGTCGCCGTAGCCAGGGCCACAAAGTCCGCATCCGGTCCGGATTCCTGCAGCCGGGCACCGCGGGTGTCCTCAAGCGTCACGGTGCGTCCGCCGGGGAGCACCAGGGTGCCCGATTCGGCGTCGAACACCACCGGTTTGCTGCCCACCGCGGCGACCTGCACGTCACCGAATCCCGTCAGCTCTTGGGACTCGGTGGTCTCCGGCTCGCCGTAGCTGCCGTCCGGGGCCACCTGGTAGGTATGGATCCGGCCACCGCGAGGGTCGGCGATCACCGCGGTGCCGTCCGGGGAAACACCGGCGGCGGCGCCCGGTGAGTTGTCCAGTGCGGGTTCCAGTTCGGTGTCGCTGAAGAAGGGCAGGGAGCCGGTGCTGGTCAGCCAGACGCTGCCGCCGGCGGGGTCGGTGATGGCCACGGCGGTGCCGCCCTGGCTGAGCACGGCCGACGCCGGCAGCTGCACTTCGGTGCCGCGGGCTACGTTGGCCACGTCCACCGGGGAAACCTTGGACTGGTCCGTGTTGGCGTGGAAGACGGTGCCTTCGTGCTGGGTGATGTCGAAGCGGTCGCTGTTGGCGGCGTAGGCGCCGTCGAGCATCCGGGATGGGTAGTTCAGGTGCCCAACCATGCCCTGGGTCTGGTTGGTGACCCAGACGCCGCCGTCGTTGAGGTCCACGTCCGCGCTGGCGAATCCGGGATACAGGATGGCGGTGGCGACGAGCGCGCCTGCGGCTGCCACGGCGGAGCCGGCCGAGATGGCTTTTCGGTGCGCGCGCAGCCGCGCGGGCACAACCCCCCTCAATGCTGGCACGTGCTTCCCCCTGTTGCGTTCCCCAAAAACTGTGCCGGTTCTCCGCGCCCCTGGTGTGCGGTGTCCAGTCGCACGGCGGCAGCGAACGGCAGGCAGACGGACTTAGTCTCGCATATTGCTAAGCTTCCTGCCCAAACCGTTACTGGTGGCTTCGCTGGGCTGCCGGTCCGGGTGTGTGGCGCGGGTGGGGCCGGGGCGCGGGTGTGGCG
>NZ_JAXIOM010000021.1:0-52356 GCF_049311025.1 Arthrobacter sp. 3Tela_A | reverse complement strand
GGGGGGGGCGCCCCCCCACCCCCCACCGGCCCCCCCCCCGCCGCCCCCCTTTTCTGTATTGGCAGGAGGAAGCTCTAGTTCATATCCGGCAGGTCCAGCCAGCGGAACCAGCCGCGGTGCAGGACCAGCCAGGCAATGAGGCCGTAACCGGCCTGGCCCGGGGTACCGCCGTTCGCCGCGAGGTCGGTGCGCCACTGCTCATGGTTCAGCAGCGGGGTCAGGGTGTCCACGTAGACGTGCTTGCGGCGGGTGGTGACGTCACCGAAGGCAGCGGAGAGGTCCGCGAGCCGGCGGTTGCGTTCGGCGTCGAGCCCGGGCGGGGGACCTACCACCAGGACCTTGATGCTCATCTGGGCAGCGCCGTCCAGGATGTTGGCCAGGTTGAGCCGGCTGCGGGCCGTGGAAAGCTCCAAGTCGAGATCGCGGTCGGAAAGGCCGATCACCAGCCTGTTCTCGCACGTCTCATCGAACCGCCGGCCTGCTTCCATAAGCCAGCGGTTGGCCAGGGCTTCCGTTCCCTCGCCCGGGGCCGCGAGGCTGTACGCCTCGAGAGTGGCGTTGTCCGGCGTGGTGCGGGCCAGCACGCGTCCAAGCCAGCCCAGGGCACGGGGATCGCCATGACCGGCGAGCAGTTCGTCACCGACCGCAGCGAGCCTGATTCTGCGTTGTTCCACGAGTTCCCTTTTCAGTTGCGGGTGTCGAAGGGTGGGTTAAGAGCAGTGGGTTAAAAGCCGGGGGGGGGCCCCCCCCCGGTGCCCCACCCAAACCTAACCTATTAGCGGCGTTCGAACGCCTTCTTGACCAGGATGTCCTGCTCAACGGCGTGGCGCTTGGCCGAGCCGGTGGCGGTGGAAGCCGATGCAGGACGGGAGACCAGCCGCAGCGGGCGGTCCAGTTCCGGCGGCAGGTTCAGGCCGATGAACGGCCACGGACCCTGGTTAGCCGGCTCGTCCTGTGCCCAGATGAGCTCCGCGTTCGGGTACTTGGCGACGGCTTCCTGGATTTCCTTGTACGGCAGCGGGTAAAGCTGCTCCACACGGATGATCGCAGTCTTCTCGTCTCCGGCCTTCTGGCGGTTGGCCAGCAGGTCGTAGTACAGGCGGCCGGAGACCAGCAGCACCTTGTCCACGGCGTTGCCGTCCAGCTCAGCGTGCTCGCCGATGACCGGCTGGAACGAACCCTGTGTGAAGTCATCCACCGAGGTCGCTGCTGCCTTCAGACGCAGCAGCTGCTTCGGGGTGAAGATCACCAGCGGCTTGCGCGGCCGGCTGTACGCCTGGCGGCGCAGCAGGTGGAAGTGCGAGGCACCGGTCGTGGGGTTGGCCACGATCATGTTGTCCTCGGCACACATCTGCAGGAAGCGTTCGATCCGGGCGGAGGAGTGGTCCGGTCCCTGGCCTTCGTAGCCGTGCGGCAGCATCATGACGAGCGAGGAGCGCTGGCCCCACTTCTGCTCAGCAGAGGAGATGAACTCGTCAATGATGGTCTGGGCGCCGTTGACGAAGTCACCGAACTGCGCTTCCCACAGGACCAGTGCATCCGGACGCTCCACCGAGTAGCCGTATTCGAAGCCGAGGGCAGCAAATTCGGACAGCAGGGAGTCGTAGATCCACAGCTTTGCCTGATTCGGATCCAGGTCGCTCAGCGGGGTCCACTCTGTGCCGGTGGCGCGGTCGTGGAACACGGCGTGGCGCTGCGTGAACGTGCCGCGGCGGGAGTCCTGGCCCGCAAGCCGGACGGGGACACCTTCCATAAGCAGCGAACCGAAGGCCGCAATCTCGGCGAAGCCCCAGTCGATGTTGCCCTCGCGGGACATCTGCTCGCGCTTCTCCAGCAGGGACTTCAGCTTCGGGTGGACCGTGAACCCTTCGGGAATGGTCACATGTGCCTTGCCGATCCGCGCCAGGGTGTCCGCGGAGATCGCGGTGCTGGCCGGCGCCACGATGGTGGAGCCTTCCTGCTGCGCGGCGGGGCGCTCCAGGTCGGAGACAGCCTCGGAGTCCTTGGTGATGACCGGGATCGGGGAAGTCTGGGCGGCATGCGTTTCCGCGAAGACCCGCTCAAGGCGGCTCTGGTAGTCGCGAAGTGCCTGCTCAGCTTCTTCCTGGCTGATGTCGCCGCGGCCGATCAGCGATTCGGTGTAGAGCTTGCGCACCGAACGCTTGGCCTCGATCAGGGAGTACATCATCGGCTGCGTCATCGAGGGATCGTCACCCTCATTGTGGCCGCGGCGGCGGTAGCACACCATGTCGATGACGACGTCCTTGTTGAACCGCTGGCGGTAGTCGAACGCCAGCTGGGCCATCCGGACAACCTGCTCGGGATCGTCGCCGTTCACGTGGAAGATCGGCGCCTGAACCATCTTGGCGACGTCGGTGGCGTAAACGGAGGAACGTGAAGACGTCGGTGCGGTGGTGAAGCCAACCTGGTTGTTCACGATCACGTGGATCGTGCCGCCGGTGCGGTAGCCGCGCAGCTGGGAGAGGTTCAGCGTTTCCGCGACCACACCCTGCCCTGCGAAGGCCGCATCACCGTGGATCAGGATCGGCAGGACGGGGAACTCGTCGCCGCGGTCCAGCCGGTCCTGCTTGGCGCGGACAATGCCTTCGAGGACGGAGTCGCCGGCCTCAAGGTGGGACGGGTTAGCGGCAAGGTAGACCTTGGTCTGGTTGCCGTTGTCCGAGGTGAAGGTGCCTTCGGTGCCGAGGTGGTACTTCACATCACCCGAGCCCTGGACCGAGCGCGGATCCTGGGTGCCTTCGAACTCGCGGAAGACCTGGGCATAGGTCTTGCCGGCAATGTTGGTGAGCACGTTCAGGCGGCCGCGGTGGGCCATGCCAATGCCCACTTCTTCCATGCCTTCGTCTGCGGCACCGGAAATGACGGCGTCCAGCAGCGGAATCAGGGACTCCCCGCCTTCCAGCGAGAAGCGCTTCTGGCCGACGAACTTCGTCTGCAGGAAGGTCTCGAAGGCTTCTGCGGCGTTGAGCTTGCTCAGGATACGGAGCTGCTCTTCGCGGGACGGCTTGCTGTACGGAGCCTCGAGGCGGTTCTGGAACCAGGAGCGTTCCTCCGGATCCTGGATGTGCATGTACTCGATGCCTGCGGTACGGCAGTAAGCATCACGCAGCACACCGAGGATCTTGCGCAGCTTGAGCATCGGCTTGCCGCCGAAGCCTCCGGTGGGCCATTCGCGGTCCAGGTCCCAGAGGGTCAGGCCGTGGTTCAGGATATCCAGGTCCGCATGGCGGCGCTGGACGTACTCCAGCGGGTTGGTGTCCGCCATCAGGTGGCCGCGCACGCGGTAAGCGTGGATCAGCTGCTGGATGCGGGCGACCTTGTTGATCTGCTCGTCCGGGTTGACCTGGATGTCCGGGCTCCAGCGAACCGGCTCGTACGGGATGCGCAGCGACTCAAAGATGTCATCGTAGAAGTTCTGCTCACCCAGCAGCAGCTGGTGGATGATGCGCAGGAACTCGCCGCTGCCGGCACCCTGGATGACACGGTGGTCATAGGTGGAGGTCAGGGTGATGATCTTGGAGATCGCGTTGCGGGCGAGGATCTTCTCATTCGCGCCCTGGAACTCTGCCGGGTACTCAAGGGCGCCGGCACCGATGATGCAGGCCTGGCCCTTGGACAGGCGCGGTACGGAGTGAACCGTTCCGATGCCGCCCGGATTGGTCAGGGAGATCGTGGTGCCCTTGTAGTCATCAGCGGTGAGCTTGCCGGCGCGGGTGCGCTTGACCAGGTCTTCGTAGGCGTGCCAGAACTCGGAGAAGTTCAGGGTTTCTGCCTTCTTGATGTTCGGGACCACCAGCAGGCGGGTTCCGTCCGGCTTGGGCATGTCGATGGCCAGGCCGAAGTTGATGTGCGCGGGCTGGACAGCAACGGGCTTGCCGTCAACCTCGTCGTAGTAAACGTTCTGGGACGGGAACTGGGCGGCCGCACGGATGATGGCGTAGCCGAGCAGGTGGGTGAAGGAAACTTTGCCGCCGCGTGCACGTTCCAGGTGGCTGTTGATGACAATGCGGTTGTCAATGAGCAGCTTGGCCGGAACTGCACGCACGGTGGTGGCCGTGGGCACGCTCAGGCTGAGGTCCATGTTGGTGGCGATTGCCTTGGCCGGACCGCGCAGCACCGTGACGGTGTCTTCTTCCGTCTCCGTGCTGGGCTTGGTCTTGGGCAGCTGGGCCGGGATGGGCGCGGGCTTGGTTTCGGGCTTGGTCTCCTGCTTCGCGGCGGCAGCAGCCGACTTCGGCTCGTCCTTGGCCGAATTTGCTTCCTTGGCCACGGGGGGCTTTCCGGACTGCTGGGTCGCTGCAGGGGACTCGGCGGAGGCCTTCGGGGCCTGGGCTTCGGTGTTCACAACGGGCAGCTGGCGGGTGGCCGGGTTGGCGCCGAGTTCGCTCGGGGGAGTCGAACCGTTACCGGAGGCTGAATTACCGGCGTCGGACTTTGCGTCCTCTGCCTTAAAGGAGTCGAAAATGCTCCACCACTTCTTGTCGACGGAATTCTTGTCCTTGAGGTACTGCTCGTACAATTCGTCGACAAGCCATTCGTTCCCGCCGAATTCCTCCGGCAGGCGGTGGTTGGGTTGGTCTGGCACTAGATATACGCCTCTTCCATGAGTTGCCGTTTGCCCTGATGGCACCATGATCTGAGCGCTTCCGCCTCAAGACTTGCTGGTGCGGCCCGGTGCGCAGTGACCGAGACTTGGTTGCAAGTCTAGTTACAGATCGGCGGAAGTGGCCAATCTCAGCGGTGTCCTCTTGTGGGATCCGACACACTTTGCTCAGCTTCCAGCGCGAGATTGCGCACGGTGGTGCCCTGCGGAAATTGTTCTGGTGCGCGGGAGCCAAAGCTGTAAACTGGAAGGTCTATGGACAGCAACTCTAGGCGCCGGCCTGCATCCACTGCGTTTACACCCGCACGGATGCACAGAGCCGGCAACGCCCGCACAAGATCCCCGCACTCTCCGGCAGCGTCATCGGAGCCTTCCAGTCCGGCTTCAGCCGATCCCCCTTCCGGAGGTAATCCGCCATTAGTCTCCCGGGGAACCCCGAGTCCGTGCCTGCGCGCCGAGGCTGGTTCCTGAGATGGAGTGGCTTTTCCTTCTGGCCGGGCTGCTGCTTATCTGCGGCACCGGCTTTTTCGTGGCCGTCGAATTCTCCCTGGTCGCCTTGGACCAGCCCACCGTGCGCCGTGCGGTGGAAGACGGAGATACCCGGGCGGAGCCGCTGCTCCGCTGCCTAACCACTCTTTCCACCCAGCTTTCAAGCTGCCAGCTGGGTATCACCCTGACCACCCTGCTGACCGGTTACGTGATGGAACCGTCCGTTGGCCGGCTGCTGCAGGGACCCCTTGCATCGCTGGGGCTTCCGCCAGCGGCGTCGCTTTCGGTGTCTGTTGTGGCGGCCATGGTGCTCGCCACCCTGCTATCAATGTTGCTTGGGGAACTGATTCCCAAGAACATGTCCATCGCCCTTCCCTTTAAAGTGGGACGCCTGCTGGCGCGCCCGCAGCTGGCTTTCACCTTCCTGTTCAAGCCGGCCATCCTTGTGCTGAACGGATTCTCCAACAAGGTGCTGAACCTCTTTGGCCTCGAAGCCAAGGAAGAGGTGTCCGGGGCCAGGACTCCTGCAGAGCTCTCCTCGATGGTGCGCCGCTCGGCTGAAATGGGGACGCTGGATGCCGGGACCGCCAACTTCCTTGCCCGGACACTCTCCTTCTCCGAACGGACCGCTGCGGATGTCATGACTCCGCGGATCCGGCTTGAAACGATCGACGCCGACCAGCCCGTTTCCGACGTCATCGAAGCAGCCCGCCGTACCGGCTATTCACGCTTTCCCATCCTTGGCGATTCCCCGGATGACATCCGCGGCGTCGTCCATGTGAAGAAGGCTGTTGCCGTTCCGCGGCGGAAGCGGGCCGAGCTGCCTGCAGCTGCGATCATGAGCGACATCCTGCGGGTGCCGGAGACCGTGCATCTGGATTCGCTGCTCTCGGAACTGCGCAGCGCGAACCTGCAGCTCGCCGTCGTGCTCGATGAATACGGCGGCACCGCCGGCGTCGCCACGCTGGAGGACCTTGTGGAAGAAATCGTCGGCGAGGTTTCCGATGAACATGACAAGCTCAAACCCGGCGTGCTGCAGAGCGCCTCGGGGTACTGGTACTTCCCGGGCATCATGCGTCCGGATGAAGTGTCCGATTTAATTCCGTCCCTGCACGTGCCGGACGACTCCGGTTATGAAACCGTGGGCGGCTACATCATGGCTGAACTTGGCCGTATTGCCGAGGTTGGTGACACCGTGCCGGTTCCGGGCGGAATGCTGGAAGTTGAACGCATGGACGGACGCAGGATTGACCGCGTCTGTTTTGTTCCCGGTGAACCGGATCAGGAAGCCGAAACCGAGGCTGAGTCGACGCCGTCGGGCCGGCAGGAGCGCGCTGCAGCGTTGGCTGGATCCGGTGCTTCCGGTGGTTCCGGTGGATCCGGTGCTTCGGGTGGCTTAGGTGGTTCAGACGCTGCGCCGGTTACCGCCCATGGCGCGCGGGCCGTGGACAGTGCAGTGGCCGCGCCTGCCCGCAGGAAGGAAACGCGATGAGCGACCTTGCAGGCATTTTCTGGCTAGTCGTCCTGCTGCTGGGCAACGCCTTCTTTGTGGGTGCGGAGTTCGCAGTCATGTCCGCTCGGCGCAGCCAGATCGAACCTCTGGCCGACGCCGGATCCAAGCGTGCCAAGACCACTCTCTGGGCCATGGAGCACGTCTCGCTGATGCTGGCGTGTGCCCAGTTGGGCATTACGGTGTGTTCGCTGCTCATCCTGTACGTCGCTGAGCCCGCGATCCACCATCTGCTGGCGGCCCCGCTTGAGGCAGTGGGCGTGCCTACCGAGATTGCGGACCTGTCCGGGTTCCTGGCGGCACTGCTGTTCGTGACCTTCCTTCACGTGACCGTCGGCGAAATGGTGCCGAAGAATATTTCGGTCTCCGTGGCTGACCGCGCTGCTCTGGCCCTGGCTCCGCCGCTGGTCATGATCTCGCGCGTGGTCCGACCCATCACTGCCAGCCTGAACTGGATCGCCAACCATGCGCTGCGCGTCGTCGGGATCACGCCCAAGGATGAGGTGACCTCGTCTTTCACCCTGCAGGAAGTGCAGTCGATCGTGCAGGAATCCACCCGGCACGGCCTGGTGGCGGATGATTCGGGGGTCATTTCGGGGGCGCTCGAGTTCTCCGGGCAGACTGCCGGGGAAGTCATGGTGCCCCTTGATGAGCTGGTTACCCTGCGCACGGACTGCACACCGGCAGAGTTCGAGAAGGCGGTTGGCCGTACCGGGTTCTCCCGTTTTGTGCTGATGGATGAAGCCGGCAATTTCACCGGCTACATGCATCTGAAAGACGTCATGGCGATCCCCGAGGAAGCCTACGAACGGCCGATCACGGAGAACAAGGTCCGCACACTGGCCAACCTGCGCCTTAGTGACGGAATCGAGGACGCGCTGGCTGTCATGCAGCGCACGGGCTCCCATGTGGCCCGTGTCCTCGGTGACGATGCCCAGACCCGCGGGGTGCTGTTCCTGGAAGACATCATCGAACAGCTGGTGGGAGAGATCCGGGATGCTACCCAGGCCCAGGGGCTGCGCCGGTCCGGTGAGAGCTTCACCGGCTAACAGCGCAGACAGTGTCTGCTTAGATGCGAATGATTCGCGTTTAGGTTATGCTGATCAAGCCCCGGTGCCGCCGGAGGCTGCACCAGACTCGAAACGGGGAAACTGACACTATGCGCCGCCTGCCCATCCGTGTGGCCGGAATTCTGACCGCCGCTGCACTTGCGCTGTCCGCCTGCTCAGGAAATTCCGGAGATGACAGCGGAGCAGTCGAGGATGGGGACACCATCCGGGTGGTAGCTTCCACGAACGTGTACGGGAACATCCTTGAATCAGTGGGCGGCGAGTTCGTCAGCGTCGAGTCGATCATCAACCGCCCGTCCCAGGATCCGCACTCCTATGAGGCGACTGCCCGGGACAAGCTGGCCGTCTCCGAAGCAGCTGTAGTTGTCCTGAACGGCGGGGGATACGACTCCTTTATGGAGACCCTGGTCCAGGAAGAGTCCGTTGCCTCAGAGAATGTGCTCAACGCCGTCGAAATCTCCGGGCTTGAGGATGAGGGGCACGAGGGGGAGGACCACGAGAGTGAGGAAGCGGGCGATGACCACGCTGGTCACTCGCACGGCGCGTTCAACGAACACGTCTGGTACGACCCGGAGGCCATGGGGCTGCTGGCCGAGGCCGCAGCCCAGCGCCTGGCCGAGCTGGATCCGGAGAATGAGCAGGCCTTCCGGGACAACGCGGCCAGCTTCGCTTCAGGCATCCAGGACCTCGAGGACCGGCTCGCCGAGCTTCGTACGGCAGCTGAAGGCCGCGACGTCGCAATGACCGAGCCGGTCCCTGCCTACCTTTTGGAAGATGCCGGACTGCACAACGTCACCCCGGACGATTTCACCGAGGCTGTGGAGGAAGGCCAGGATGTTCCGCCGGCTGTGCTCAAGGAGATGAATGACCTTGTGGCTTCCGGAGACATTGCCTTCCTGGCCTACAACGAACAGACCTCAACCTCGCAGACTGAAGCTGTCCGCGGCACTGCCGAAAACGCGGGTGTTCCCGTCGTCGACTTCTCTGAGACGCTGCCTGAGGGCGAGGACTTCCTTGCCTGGATGGACCGCAACGTGACGGCTATTCAGGACGTCCTGAAGTGAGCCGCGCCGTCGTACAGCTGCGCGGGGCCTCCATGGCCTTTGGCAGCCGTACGCTCTGGCAGGGACTGGACCTGGATATCCATGCTGGGGAGTTCCTTGCTGTCCTGGGGCCCAACGGCACCGGGAAGACCACGCTTTTGAAGGTGCTTCTCGGGCTGCAGCCGCTCAGTGCCGGTACCGTCACTGTCAACGGGCACAGGGTTGAGCGCGGCAGCAAGGATATCGGCTACATTCCCCAGCAGAAGACCTTTGCACCCGGAACGCCGCTGCGTGCGCGGGATCTTGTGGGTATGGGGGTCGACGGCGACAAGTGGGGTATCCGCCTGCGCCGCGGTCCCGTCCGTGCCCGGGTTGATGAGCTTCTGGCGCAGGTTGGTGCCACGAGCTATGCCGATGCTCCGGTGGGCAAGCTGTCCGGCGGTGAGCTCCAGCGGCTGCGTGCTGCCCAGGCCCTGGCCACGGATCCTGACCTGCTGCTTTGCGATGAACCACTTCTCTCTCTCGACTTGCACCACCAGCAGGCCATCAGTGCTCTCATTGACGCGCGTGCGCATGTGAACGACTCTGCCGTTGTTTTTGTGACTCACGAGATCAATCCGATCATCGACTATGTTGACCGGGTTCTGTACCTGGCCGGTGGCCAGTTCCGAACCGGTACGCCGTCGGAAGTCCTGCGCTCTGATGTCCTTTCGGATATGTACGGCTCACATGTTGAGGTGCTGCGCAGCCACGGCCGGATTGTGGTGCTTGGCGTTCCTGATGCAACTACGCACCACCACGGTGAAAGTGAGGCCGATCTTGGACCTTTCTGAGTTCGTCTCTTCAGTGTTTGACTTCAGCGACTACGGTCAGCTGCTTCCCCTGGTGACCAATTCGCTTTGGGCTGCTGCCATTCTGGGTCTGGTTGGCGGGCTTATTGGCGTTTTTGTGATGATGCGGGATCTGGCGTTTGCTGTTCACGGTATTGCCGAACTGTCCTTTGCCGGTGCTGCTCTTGCTCTGCTTCTGGGAGCCAACGTTGTTCTTGGCTCTCTGGCCGGTTCCATCGCTGCTGCCCTGATTCTTGCGCTGCTGGGTTTGAAGGCCCGTGACCGGAACTCGATTACCGGCGTCATCATGCCGTTTGGCCTTGGCTTGGGGATCTTGTTCCTTGCTCTCTATGAGGGGCGTTCTGCGAACAAGTTTGGTCTGCTTACCGGGCAGATTGTTGCTGTGGACAGTGTGCAGCTGGATCTTCTGGCTATTTGTGCCGCCGTCGTTGTTGTGGGTCTTGTTGTTGTGTGGCGTCCGTTGACGTTTGCCAGTGCTGATCCGGAGCTTGCGCAGGCCCGTGGTGTTCCGGTGGGTGTGCTTTCCATCGTGTTTATGTTCCTTTTGGGGCTTTCGGTTGCCCTCTCCATTCAGGTTGTGGGTGCCCTTCTGGTGCTTTCGCTTCTGATTACTCCTGCGGCTGCTGCTCTGCTTGTGACCTCTTCGCCGCGTCTGGTCGTCGGCCTGAGTGTCATCTTTGCCCTGGTTTCTGCTGTGGGCGGCATTCTTTTGGCTCTGGGCGGGCGTATTCCCATCAGTCCCTACGTCACTACGATTTCGTTTGCCATTTATGTGGTGTGCCGCATCATTATGGCTGTCCGTGGCCGGACCCGCCGGTTGGTTACTGCTGCGTGAGTTGACCGGCCCAGCTTGCCCACGAGGGGTGAGGATTCGCTGGGGCAGCGCGAGGTTTGTCCTGGTGGGGTGGAGTGCTGAAACCTGAGTTCCTTCCACAGGCCAGGCCTGCCGTTCCCGGCGCTGTCCTGGCTCGGTGTGCCACCTGTGACCCGTTGCGCCATCTGCCGTTCGGATCGAATGATTCGGGACCCTACTCGGGACCCCATTCGGGACCCTATTCGGGATGCTAGCTGCCAAGGCGTTCTGCCGGGTTTTTTGCCGGGGCCTTCTGCCGGGGCCAGGTGTCAGGGCCTCGACCGTCCTCCCACCGACCTCCGCCGCGGCAGTCATGGCTGCTGGCCCAGGCCGTGGGGTATCGGGTTCACCGTCCACCGCTGCCAGAGCCTTTGAGCGGGGCCAGCTGGTCAGCGCCTCGACCGTCCACCGCCGGGGCAGCAAAGGCCTCCGGCCCAGGCGTCTGCTATGGGGTTCACCGTCCACCGCTGCCAGAGCCTTTGAGCGGGGCAAGCTGGTCAGCGCCTCGACCGTCCACCGCCGGGGCAGCAAAGGCCTCCGGCCCAGGCGTCTGCTATGGGGTTCACCGTCCTCCGCTGCCAGAGCCTTTGAGCGGGGCCAGCTGGTCAGCGCCTCAATCGTCCATCGCCGCCACAGGCAGGGCCTCCGGCCGGGCCCTCTGGTATCGGGTTCACTGTCCACCGCTGCCAGCAGTCAGAGCCTCCGGCCCATACCCTCGAGTTTGAGACCATTTGAGGGGCTAGAACGGTGGAGGATCGTCATCCGGGCCCGGCGTTTCCTGTCCCAGAGACGAAGACCCGGCTGGTGCCCGTTTCGACTGGTAGTCCAGCGTGGCGCCGGTGGCGTACGAGCGTCCCGTCGGTGACTCCCATTCGATGGTTCCGGGTTCGGGTTGGCGGGCTTTCCAATGGCCGAGGGTTTTGAAGCGGTGGTGTTTGGGGCAGAGGTGTTCCAGGTTCGTATGGTCTGTTGGTCCGCCATGGGAGAAGGGCGTGGTGTGGTCGATCTCGGCATGGGTGACGCTGACTGAGCAGCCGGGGAATCGGCAGGTTCCGTCCCGGGCTTGGAGCCAGCGTTTGAGTCCTGCGGGGATACGCCGTGTTCGACCCACATTGAGGATTTCGCCGGTGGCCGGGTCTTGGATCAGTGGTGTCCAGTGCAGGGCCTCGAGGATCATGGCTCGTGCTGTGTCTGCGCTGATTGGTCCGTAACCGTTGAGTTCAGCGGGGTTCTCGTCGAGTCCTGCCAGTGTGTCAGCGTTGATCAGGACCATGACTTCGGTGCGGACTTTGGACCGGTTCCGGTTCCGGTGCCGTTCGGCCCGACGGGGCCGTTTCGGTCCCGGGTTCGTACGAGGGGTGGAGGCCAGCGGTCCACTGGAATCGGGAACGGGACCGGTCTCGGTCTCGGTCTCGCTTCCGATCTCGGTAGGAGTGCCTAGGGGCTTCACCTGTGCAGTGCCGCCAGCGGTACCAATACCAACACCAGTACCGGGGCCGGGGCCGGAGCCGGGGAAAGTGGCAGTGCCGTTGCCCGTGCTGGGGCCGGCGAAAGTTGCAGTGTCAGTGCCAACACCAACACCAGTGCCTGTGCCTGTGCCAGGGAAAGCGGCAGTGCCGGGGGAGCCGGGGAAAGTGGCAGTGCCGGTGCCGGTGGAAGTGGCTCCGCGGCAGCCGCAGCCATCGCTGGCGGGAGTGCCGGTGCCAGACTCGTCCTGACTGCTCGCTGCAGTACCCGGACCAGAACCAGGGCCCGTGGTTGTGGGTACTGGTTCGCCTTCGAGGAGCAGTTCGGTGAGGGTGTCGGCGCGGAGCTGGTCCATGGTTCGCGGGTCTCCGGCTCGTTTGCCGGCTTTGGCGGCACCGGTGAGGGCTGCGAACATGGCCTGGCCTTTCTCCGCGGCGATGATCGCGCTGAGGCAGGACATCCCGTCGGGCAGGGGCTGGAACATCACCCGGCGTTTGTCCTTCGCCTCACGGTGCCGGACCGGAATCAGATCCGGGAACCGGGACTCCCGGAGCCTTCGGGCCCGCCGGCCGAACCCGGCAGCAGTCCTGCCTTCAGCCGCTGCAAGCAGATCGCGTTCGAACGCAGCACGCACGGTGAGCCCCTCGGTCTTGGCGGGGGCGGTGGCGTCGGCGCTGTCCCCACCTGTCTGCGCGACATTAGGAGATTCAGGGCCAGATCCCTCATCCCCGGACTGCGTGCCCTCGCCATCAAGTCCGAGGTCCAGTTGGCCGGAGTCTTCAGCCGAGGCGTTTTCAGCCTCGTTGGTCGGCGCTGGATCGGCACCGGCACCGTCCACTGTCGGGGCTTCCACGTCCGGGACGTGGGCAGGGAGGTTATGGGTCTCCTCAAGGATGATGCGGGCATGCTGGAGTGCGATCTTCCCCTCGGAAAGACGCGTAAGGGTCTCCGGCGCATCAGCACACAACCTCGAGGATTCACTGATGAGCTGCATCGCGGTCATGTGCGGGATGTTCAGGACCGTGGACGCCTCGGCGGCGGCAAGGCTCATGGCCAGTGCTGGTTCTTCGCGTCCGGAGGCATCAGCAATGTCCCGGGCGAAAAGGACCTCCAAACGGGCGGCAACACGTGCCTGCTGAGCCTGCGCCCAGGAGACCAGCATCCCCAGACGATGGAGTGCGGACACGGTTTCGTCATAGCCCAAGGACTCGGCTCCACGGAACGACAAACTGCCAGCAAATCCCTCGGGAAGCACTTCCACCGGAGTGTCATCGGCCAAGGCAGGATCGGCACAGAACACTGCACTGGAGGGAGCAACAAACCTGGGATGCGAACCCGATGAAGTCTCAGGCCCAGGGCTGGCCGAGGGTCCGGAGCCCGGACGAAACCCGGTACGTGCGCCCGACGAAGTCCCTGGAGCCGGGTGGACCGAGGGTCCGGAGCCCGACGAGGGTGACGACGAGGTCGAGGATCCTTCATCCGGTTCTACACCCGGCGCACCGTTCGGATCCCGGTCAGTTGACCGGGAGAACGCAGTGTCCGAGGAGCGGTTCATACCCCTAACTCTTTCAGCTGCCACTGACATTCCGAGGCCAAAATCGGCCCCTTTGGACACCCCCGATTACCGGTGATTTACCCGCTTTTCACGGGATACGGAGCCGATGGTTACGGGGGACAAGGACGCCGAACTCCTGAGGATCACAAAGCTCGAGAAGACGCTGCTCAGTAGGAGAAACAAGGTGGAGGGCACCTGTAGGTGACGCCGAGGATGGGCGCCGTCCACATGGTGCGGGCGCGCTTAGCCCGGTCGGCCATCATCGAGTCAGGCCGGCAGTAAGTCCGGGCGGATCAGGAGTCTAGAGCGCGGTCAATCGCGGCGGTTGCCACGCGCCGGTTGCCACGGTTCGGTCGCCACGCAACGGACCCCGGAAGCCGCCAACCCCGGAAGCCGCCAACCCCTGAAGCAAACCAGCCCCGGAAGCACACCGGCTCCAGAATCACGAGACCAGCAGCTACCGCGAACACTCCGGACAAAGACCAAAGACCTCAACAGTGTGCGCAACATCAGTGAAACCATGCTCACGGCCCAAACGGGCAGCCCAGCTCTCAACAGCAGGAGCTTCCACCTCAACAGCCTTGCCGCAGTTACGGCAAACCAGATGGTGGTGGTGATGCTCAGCCTCGCACCGGCGGTACAGAACCTCACCATCAGCACCACGGAGAACATCAACCTGCTTCTCATCAGCCATGGACTGCAGAATCCGGTAGGCAGTAGCCAGTGAGACCTTCTCACCACGGTCCTGAAGCAGACGGTGGAGTTCCTGGGTACTCACAAAGTCATCCAGAGAGTCCAAAGTGCGGCCCACAGCGAGCCGCTGGCGGGTAACCCGGGGCTCGGCAGTCCGCCGCGAGGACGATGGCTGCGCTGACATGGAAGCCTCCTGGGCTAACGGGAATCGGACCTGACCCCAGATTATCAGCGTTGGCACACCGTGGCCTGCCCGAAGGCGGCAGCAGTCCCGGAGTATCGTGACCCTATGAAAATGACCAAGTACACGCATTCCTGTGTCCGTTTCGAAAAAGAGGGATCAGTCCTGGTACTGGATCCGGGAAACTTTTCCGAGGTCGAAGAAGCCCTGCGGGACGCAAACGCAATCCTGCTGACACATGAGCACGCAGACCATATCGACACGGAACAGGTACTGCCCATCCTGGCCGAGCGCGCAGACCTGCATCTCTACGCACCCGCAGCACTGGCAGCATCACTGCGCAACGAGGCAGCAGAAAATGCACAGGACCGCATCCATGACGTCGAACCCAACACTGTGCAGGAAATCGCCGGAATCTCGGTACGCTCCTTCGGTGGACAGCACGCACTGATCCATCCGCTGATTCCGATGGTTGAAAACCTCGCCTACCTGATCGAAGAGCGTATCTACCACCCCGGAGACTCGTTCACGGTACCGAACGGCCTCAAAGCAGAGGTGCTGCTGGTACCGATTCACGCGCCCTGGTCCAAGGTGGGTGAGGTCATCGACTTCCTCATCGCAGTGGGAGCCGCAACCGCACACCCGATCCATGACGCACTGCTGAACGGAAAGGGCCGCGGGGTGGTGGAAAAACACCTGGAACGGTTCGGAGCCATGTACGGAACGAGCTACCAGCGGCTGGCACCGGGAGACGTGGTGGATCTGTGACTGAAATCCTCGTCAGCGCAGCTGAACTCCGCGAAGCACTCACCGCCGGAGAGCCGGTACGGGTACTGGACGTGCGCTGGGAACTGGGCCGCAGCGACGGACACCGCAGGTACCTCGAGGGACATCTTCCCGGGGCGGTCTACGTGGACCTGGACACCGAGCTCTCCGCACCCCCGGGGCCGGGAGGGAGGCATCCGCTGCCCTCACCCTCGGTCTTTGCCGCACTGGCACAGGGCTGGGGAATTCACGACGGCGACACGGTAGTCGCCTACGACGCCTCCGGAGGCGCCGCAGCAGCACGCGCCTGGTGGCTGCTGCGCCATGCCGGCTTCGAGACCGTCAGGCTGCTCGACGGCGGCGTGCAGGCCTGGCAGGCCGCTGGAGGAGCGCTGGAGAAGGGGCAGGTCGTCGCTAAGCCCGGTTCGGTAAACCTGTCCTGGGGGCACATGCCCGTCGTTGATATGGACGGCGTACCCGCACTGGCAGCCAACGGCGTGCTCGTCGATGCACGGGCACCCGAACGATTCCGCGGCGAGAGCGAACCCATCGACCCGCAGGCAGGGCACATTCCGGGAGCGATCAACGTTCCCGCGGCCGGGAACCTGGACGCCAAGGGTCACTACCTGCTGGTTCCTGAACTCAAACAGCGCTTTGAGGCAGCCGGAGTGGACAGCTCAAAACCAGTGGGAGCCTACTGCGGCTCAGGGATCTACGCGTCGGCGCAGGTCGCGGCCCTGGCCATGGCCGGCGTCGAGGCTGCACTGTATCCCGGCTCGTGGTCGCAATGGTCCTCCACACCCGGACAGCCGGTGGCAAGCGGCGCCGCAGACGGGTAGCGTCAAAGCTATGTTTACCGGCCGTCCCGTTCCGCCCCCGCTGCGTGTGCAGCTGCCCGGCGGGGACCGCCAGCAGCCCGAGCAAGGAGAACGTATGAGCACGCTTTTCACCAGGATCATTGAGGGTGAAATCCCCGGCCGCTTTGTCTGGAAGGACGACGACGTCGTTGCCTTCCTGAGCATCGGCCCCCTCGCCGACGGGCACACCCTGGTGGTCCCGCGGCAGGAGATCGACAAGTGGACCGACGCTCCGGCAGACCTCCTGGCCAAGATGACCGCCGTTGCCCAGGCTATCGGCCAGGTCCAGGTGGACGTCTTCGGCGCTGAGCGTGCCGGACTGACGATCGCGGGCTTCGAAATCGACCACCTGCACATCCACGTCTGGCCCGCGAACTCGCTGCAGGACTTCGACTTCAGCCGGGCAGAAACCAACCCCGACCAGGACAGGATGGCAGAGAACGCCGAAAAGCTCCGCGAAGGACTGCGCGCAGCCGGCCACGGCGAGTTCGTCCCGGAGGCCTAGACCCGGGCTGGAACAACCTGAGACCCTGGCTCAGCCCCGGCAGCCCCGGCAGCGCCTACGCCGGAGCCAGCGCCTGGTTCAGAGCGGTCCGGATCCGTTTCTCAGAAACGGACCGGGCCGTTCCCAGTTCCTGGGCAAAGAAGCTGATCCGCAGCTCCTCGATCATCCAGCGCACCTCGGCCAGCGCCGGAGGAGTCCCGCGCCCGGGCACCAGGGCCGCCACCGCGTCGTCGTAATCATCTTCCAGCCCCTGCACCACCGCCATGCTCAGGGAATCCCGCTGCACGTTGGTGGGCAGTTTCCCCAGCCGCCGCTCAATGCCGGCCAGGTAGCGCGGCAGCTGCGCCAGCTGCGCGTAGCCGGTGCGCGCCACAAAACCGGGGTAGACCAGCTGCTCCAGCTGGGCACGGATATCATTGAGCGCCGAAATCAGCGCCAGCGACGTGGTGCCTTTCAGCTGCTTCTGGATCCGGCGGGTAGCGGAAAGAACCTTCTCCACAATTGCCGTCACGGTGAACACGGTGTCGATCAGGTCGGCGCGCACCCGCTCGTACAGCGCGTCAAACTCCTCGCGTGTCCAGGGCAGTTCCTCCGGGGTGAGCTTGTCGATCGCAGCAAGCGTGCAGTCCTGGATAAGCGCCGACACAGAACCGTGCGGGTTCTGGCTGAAGGTCAGCTTCTCGGCATTGCTGAGGTGCTCCAGCACGTACTTCGCCGGGCTCGGAACCCGCAGGGCAAGCAGCCGGATCACTCCGCCGCGCATGGCAGCTTCCTGCTCGGCAGCACTCTGGAAGACCCGCAGGCCGGCGGTGGATCCTTCATCAACCAGGGCGGGATAACCGGTGACGGTATGCCCGGCAACGAGCGTGTCAATCCGCCGTTCAACAGCGCCCACACTCCACTGCGTGAGGCCGGTTTCTTCACGGAACGACGGCGATGCCTTCTGGTTGGCGGCAGCGCCGGCACGCGCCGGATTGCCGTTGGCAGCCTTCGGCGCGGGCTTTACCGTTCCGGGTGTGGCGCCGAGCGAATCGGCGATGGCCCGCCGCGTGGCAGGGGCAAGCGACTCCTGCAGGGCGGCCAGGTCCTTGCCTTCATCGAGGACGCGGCCGGAGGAGTCCACCACGGAGAACCGCATGCGCAGGTGTTCCGGGATCGTGTCCCAGTTCCAGGAACCGGGCGGAATGATGTGCCCCTTCAGCCGCCGCAGGGCCAGTTCAAGCGACGGCTCCAGGGGGTCCGACGCCGGATCGAAGTCGGCTGCCAGCGCTGCCGCAGCGGCACGCGCCACGTCCGGTGCCGGAATGAAGTTCTTGCGCACGGCCTTGGGCAGCGACTTGATCAGCGCAGTGATGAGCTCGGCGCGCAGGCCCGGAATCTGCCAGCGGAACGGCTCGGGATCCAGCTGGTTCAGGAACAGGACCGGCACCTCGACCGTCACGCCGTCGTTGGCACCCGGAACACCGGGGGTGAACTCATAGGAGAGCGGCAGGTCGAAGTCCGCATACCGGAAAGTCTTGGGGAACTCGTTCTCGTCCAGTCCCGCGGCGTCATCTGTGCGCAGGGCATCCGGATCGAAGTCCAGCAGCGCGGGGTTTTCGTGCCGCGCGTGCTTCCACCACTTGTCGAAGTGCCGTTCGGAGACCACCTCGGAGCCAACACGTTCGTCATAGAACTCGAAGAGGGTCTCATCGTCCACCCGCAGGCCGCGGCGTCGCACACGGGTCTCGAGTTCTTCGACCTCAGCGAGAAGCGCCTGGTTGCGGTGGAAGAACTTGTGGTGGGTGCGCCAGTCGCCCTCCACCAGGGCATGCCGGATGAACATTTCGCGGGAGAGCGCAGGGTCAATGCGGCCGTAGTTCACGCTGCGGCGCGGAATGACCGGCACACCGTAGAGCGTGACCTTTTCATAGGCCATCACGGACCCGTTGCGCTTGGACCAGTGCGGTTCGCTGTAGGTGCGCTTGATCAGGTGCGGGGCGACTTCCTCCACCCACAGCGGATCAAACCGGGCCGCGATCCGCGCCCAGAGCCGGGAGGTTTCCACCAGCTCGGCTGCCATGACCCAGTCCGGGGACTTCTTGAACAGGGCCGATCCGGGGAAGACGGCAAAGCGGGTGCCGCGTGCACCGGCGTACTCACGCTTGCGCTGGTCATAGAGGCCAATGTGGCTCAGCAGGCCCGCGAGCAGGGAAATGTGGACGTCCTTCTCCTTGCCGACCGGATCCACTTCGCCGGGGGAGAGCGTGATGCCCAGCGGCTTGGCGAGCTGGCGAAGCTGGGCGAAGAGGTCCTGCCATTCGCGGATGCGCAGGAAATTCAGGAACTCGTTCTTGCACAGCTTGCGGAACTGGGAGGAGGAAAGCTCCTTCTGCTTCTCCTGCACGTAACGCCACAGGTTCAGGAAGCCGGTGAAGTCCGAGTTCTCGTCCACGAAACGTTTGTGCAGCTCAGCGGCCTTCTGCGCACGGGCCGGATCGTCCTTGGAGGGCCGCTCACGCGGATCCTGGATGGTCAGCGCCGCGGCCAGGACCATAACCTCACGGACGCAGCCGCGCTGCCCGGCCTCCACGATCATCCGGCCGAGACGGGGATCGACGGGCAGCTGGGCAAGCTTGCGTCCGACGGCGGTGATCCCGCCCTTGGGCGCCAGCGCACCAAGCTCGCGGAGCAGCAGGGCGCCGTCGTTCACTGCCTTGGGATCCGGCGGCTGTACAAAGGGGAAATCCGCTACGTCCTTGGGCCCCTGGGCCACACCCATGGCGGCCATCTGGAGGATCACGGCCGCGAGGTTGGTGCGCAGGATTTCCGGATCGGTGAATTCCGGACGGGCTTCGAAGTCCTCCTCGGAGTAGAGCCGGATGGCGATGCCGTCCGAGACGCGGCCGCAGCGGCCGGAGCGCTGGTTGGCCGATGCCTGGGAGATGCGCTCAATCGGCAGGCGCTGCACCTTGGTGCGGTGCGAGTAGCGCGAGATGCGCGCAGTACCGGTATCGATCACGTACTTGATGCCCGGCACCGTCAGCGAGGTCTCGGCAACGTTGGTCGCCAGCACAATCCGGCGGTGCTTGCCGGGGGAGAAGACCCGGTGCTGTTCAGCCAGGGAAAGCCGGGCGTACAGGGGCAGGATCTCGGTATTGGCCAGGCGCGGGTTGCGGGTGACTGTCCCGCGGAGGGCATCTGCGGCGTCGCGGATCTCCCGTTCGCCGGAGAAGAAGATCAGGATGTCCCCGGGAGCCTCGCGGGAGAGTTCGTCGACGGCGTCGCAGACAGCGTCCAGCGGGTCGCGGTCCTCCTCGAGCTCGTCGTCCTCATCCTCCTGGGCGCCCAGGGCCGGCTGGTTCAGCGGACGGTAGCGGATTTCCACCGGGAAGGTGCGGCCCGAAACCTCAATCACCGGAGCAGGGGTGCCGTCCGGCGCCGCGAAGTGGCGGGCAAACCGCTCCGGATCGATCGTGGCGGAGGTGATGATGATCTTCAGGTCCGGGCGTTCGGGCAGCAGGCGCTTGAGGTAGCCGAGGATGAAGTCGATGTTCAGGCTGCGTTCGTGCGCCTCGTCGATGATGATGGTGCTGTATTTCTTCAGCTTGCGGTCGTGCTGGATTTCCGCGAGCAGGATGCCGTCGGTCATCAGCTTGACCTTGGTGTCCCGGCTGGTCTCCCCGGTAAAGCGGACCTGGAAGCCCACCTCCGCGCCGATCTCGACGTCGAGCTCCTCGGCAATCCGTTCCGCGACCGTACGGGCTGCCAGCCGGCGGGGCTGGGTGTGGCCGATCAGGCCCTTCTCCGCCAGGCCCAGCTCCAGGCACATCTTCGGTATCTGGGTGGTCTTGCCCGAACCGGTGGCACCGGCAATGACGGTGACCTGGTTGGCGGCAATGGCGGCCATGATGTCTTCGCGGCGTTCCGAGACAGGGAGCTGCGGGGGATAGGAGATTGTCAGTGCCATAGTTGGCACCAGTCTAGTGCGTGGGCGGAAGCGCCTGCTTGCGGTGAACAGCGGGGGCAGGCTGCAGTGGAGGTGTGCGCTGGGCTGGGGCTGTAAACAGTGCGCTCTGCGCTGGCGGAACAGCACCGGCGGCGCGGGCCAGCCGTCCCGCCGCGGTGCGGGCACGCTCACGCATTTCTTCCGGCGCGAGGATTTCGAACTCGACTCCCATGCCCGCCATGCGGACCAGCGGCTGGTCCAGGGAGTCCCAGCCGCTGCGCAGCACGGTGTGCCCGGGACCGTCGGCCTCCAGCACGGCAACTTCGGCAGGAACCTGTTCGGCCACCGAGGCCAGCGGGGCCGCAATGCGGATTACGACGTCGTACTGGTAGGGACTGCGGGTAATGGCCGCCTGTACGTAGGCGGCGAGGTCCTTGGCCGGCAGCGGGCGGGGAGTGAAGCGCTCGCGGAGCACCGGTACAGACTGGCAGCGGTCTACCCGGAAGGTACGCCAGTCCTGGCGTTCGGTGCACCACGCCACCAGGTACCAGCGTCTTCCGGTGCTGACCAGTTTGTAAGGCTCGACGATGCGCCGCCCCTCGGCAGCTTCGAGTGCCTGATAGCGGAAGGCGGCGGTGCGCCGCTCTGAGATAGCTGTAGAGAAGGCAGTGAGGATCTCCGGATTGACGGCAGATGCTGCCGCTGACGGACCTGCCAGTACGCTCACGGACTGCCGCAGGGCGGAGAACTTGGGCCTCAGCCTGCCGGGGAGAACCTGCTCCAGCTTGACCAGGGCGCGGATGGACGCTTCGCCGATCCCGGACACGGGACCGGAAGCCACGGCAGTTAGGCCCAGGGCGACGGCGAGCGCTTCCTCGTCGTCCAGGAGAAGGGGAGGCAGCCGGGCCCCGGCGCCCAGCTGGTATCCGCCGGCAATCCCGGGGGATGCGGAGATGGGATAACCCAGGCTGCGGAGCTTGCCGATGTCCCGGCGCACGGTGCGTTCCGTGACGGACATGCGCTCGGCCAGAGCCGCCCCGGTCCATTCCCGGCGCAGCTGCAGCAGTGAGAGCAGGTGCAGCAGCCTTGCTGAGGTCTCGAGCATGTTCCCAAAGCTACTCCGGGATGCGGACAGAAGCTGTCCTGGATGAAAACTATTCTGGGGGCACTTACGTAACGAAGCAGCACTGGCCCCGTAGGAGCAGCCATGACGGAGAACACCGAGTCCCACGTCCATCACGGTCCCCCGCAGCCGGAGCTGAACTGGGGGACAGAACTGTCCGGCCAGCTTCGGTGGCATTGGGAGAACCAGGCCAGGCCGCGGCTGGAGGGTCTCACTGATGAAGAGTACTTCTGGGAACCGGTGCAGGGGTGCTGGAGTGTCCGGCCCCGGGGAGCCGGAGATGCGCCAGTCCAGGCCGGGTCCGGGGAGTACACCTGCGACTGGGCGTACCCAGAGCCGGATCCCCCTCCGGTTACCACCATTGCCTGGCGGCTGTCCCACATCCTGTCCGGCATCCTGGGGCAGCGGAATGCCTCCCACTTTGATGGTCCGCCCGCAGACTATGAGAGCTTTGACTATCCCGGGAGTGCCTCCGCGGCCCTTGCCCTTCTGGATGAGTACTACGAGAGGTGGATCAGCCACGTTTCTGCCCTGTCTGAGGAAGACCTCGCCAGGCCCGTGGGCCCCGCTGAAGGGGGATGGGCGGAGGCACCGATGGCCACGCTGGTCCTTCATATCCACCGGGAACTGATCCACCACCTGGCAGAAGTGGCCCTGCTCCGGGACCTGTATGCGCGCCGGGACCGAATGGCAGAGAGCGTGCAGGGCGCTGCCGCGAATGAGGACGCCGGGGACTAGCGGCGGGGCCGGCAGCTCTGGTCCCGGGACAGATCCCTGGGACCGGTCACGTCCCAGAGAGCATTGCCGTGCCAGAGGCGGCCCGAGGACACCGGTGGGAGATAGCCATGGCCGCATGCTGGACGGGCTCGACGCCGCCGCTGACGCGGACCTGGTAGTCATGGCGCCCTACGGCCGATGGCCGGACGGTCCGGACCCTTCCGGACCGGGAAGCAGCGGTCCGGATTTAGCCGCGGGGATGAACCGGCTCCACCCCCGGGATGGATTTGGCGCGGCGCGGGGCAATTCGCCGTCGTCGGAGGTTTGGCGCTGGTAGCGTCCATCCAAATCAACCGGAACCGGCCAGCGCACACCCGCTGTTCCCGGAAACCGGACCATATACGCTCCCGGCCAACGCCGGCAGCGGAATGCATTTGGGGGATCTGCATGGGTGCTGCCCGGCGTCTGGTATTTCCAATTCTCTGGCTGGTGGTGTTTGGCGTCATTGCGGCAGCACTGTTCAAGCTGGCTTTTCTTGACGGTCTTTCCACGGAGGCGGAAACGCCTGTGCCGTCCGCTGCGCTGCAAACGGCGACGGTCGAAGCTACCCGCGCGAGTGTGACCAACCTGGTCCAGGCACAGGGGTCCGTGGTTGCAGATCCTGCGGCCAAGGTGCGCAGCACCAGCGACGGGACCGTGGTGTACATCGATGTGGAAGCGGGGCAGGCAGTTGCCAAGGGTGACCGCCTCTTCCAGGTCCGCAAGCCGGTGGAGACTCCGCCGGCTGCGCTTCCCCAGCAGGACGATGACGATGCTCCGCCGCCGGCACCCGTCCAGCTCTACGCCTATGCAGACATTGTGGCGACGGCGTCGGGAACCTTGACGGATTTCCCGGTCCTGCTGAACCAGCAGGTCACCGTCGGGACTGATGTCGCATCGGTTGCTCCCGGAACGTTCTCGGTGCAGGGAACCCTCAGCACCGAGCAGCAGTTCCGCATCTTGGACCGTCCGCAGACCGCCACGGTCTCCCTGAACGGCGGCCCGGCACCGTTTGAATGCGGCAGCATCACTACCGGCGGGACAGCCGACGGTGCAGCGGGCCAGGAACCCGGTTCTCCTGAAGGGCAGCCGGCCGGCGGAGCAACGGGAACGTTCAGCTGCGCCGTGCCTGCCGGGGTTTCCGTCTTCGCGGGACTCGGGGCGAGCGTGGACATCACCGCGGGCGAGGCGGAGAACGTAGTCACGGTGCCCGCCACAGCCGTCCGCGGAGCGGTGCAGAACGGAGTGGTCTGGGTAATCCAGGATGCTTCCGGAGCGCCGGAAGAGCGGGCAGTGAGCCTGGGACTCAACGACGGACAGCAGGTCGAAATCACCGAAGGGCTTGCCGAGGGCGAGCAGGTTCTGCAGTTTGTCCCCGGCTCCCCGGCACAGGACGACGGGCAGTTCGCCATGACAGGGGCGATGGGCGGATGACCCAGTCCATTCTCCCCGGACCTTCGCTGACCGCTGCCGGGGAAGACCAGCCCCTGGTGCGGCTGCGCGGTGTCACGCGGACCGTCCGGCTGCCGGACAACGAGGAGCTGCATATCCTCGGCGGTGTGGACCTGGACGTCCGTCAGGGGGACCACATCTCGATCGTGGGCCGCTCCGGTTCCGGGAAATCCACGCTCCTGAACATTCTCGGCATGCTGGACCTCCCCACCACCGGAACCATTGAATTCGACGGGGTTCCGGTGGAGAGCATGCGAGGCAACCAGCGCGCTGTCCTGCGCGGCGCCGCCGTCGGCTTCATCTTCCAGCAGTTCAATCTCCTGGCTGAACGCACCGCCCTTGAAAATGTCATGACGCCCCTGCTGTACGCGAAGGGACGCGCCTTCTGGCGGCGGGAAAAGCTGGCCGCCGAAATGCTTGAACGGGTAGGACTGGGCAACCGCCTGCAGGAGAAACCGCAGCGGCTCTCCGGGGGCGAGCAGCAGCGCGTCGCGATCGCCCGTGCGCTGGTCCGCGGCCCGCAGCTTATCCTCGCGGACGAGCCCACCGGTGCACTGGATATAGTCACCGGCCAGTCCGTCATGGCGCTGCTGGCTGAGGTGGCAGGGGAGTCCGGTGCAGCGCTCATTACGATCACCCACGACCCGAACGTCGCTGCCCTTGCGCACCGCCACTACCTACTGGATCGCGGGCACCTGCGAACGGGCGCGGAGGTGCCGGCATGAGTCTCTCCGGCATCGCAGGCTCCCTGGTTGAGGCGTGGGCGGAACTGCGCACCCACAAGACCCGTGTTCTGCTGGCCCTCATCGGTGTTGCCCTGTCCGTGGCCTCCCTGACTACCGTCGTCGCGCTGGCGGACATGTCCCGGGAAGCGATGGAGCAGGGGGAGGAGGTCAGCAGCGGACGTCCGGCCACACTGAACGTGAGCGCGTACCCAATGGACGGGAACTTCTCGGATCCGGCGCCGCTGCGTCAGGCCTACGGTTCTTTGGTGGACCGGTATTCAGTCGAATACGCGTCCCTGAACCTCCGGACGACGGTTCCCTTCCAGTTCCCGGACGGTGTGCTGCAGGCCGAAACCTCTGTGGTCGACGCCGACTACGGCGTGATGCGCCGGGTGAACCTCACCGCCGGGTCATGGTTCAGCGAGACAGACGCCCAGCGGCTGGCGCCGGCTGTCATCGTGAACGAGGCGTTCTACGCCCGGCTGGGTTCCCCGGACCTGGCGGTTGATCCCGTGGTTCAGATATCGACCGGGGCGCCGCTGGACGCTGTGGTTACCGGTGTCCGCCGGAATCTCTGGCCGGATGAACCCCCCTCGGCCTACATGCTTTCGGACGCCTACGATCGGGCGGTGGCCGGCTCCGGACCGGATACGAACACCGTGCCGATGCTGGAGCTGTGGGTGCCGGAGGGAATCGCCGAGCCGTTGCAGGCAGCTATCGTTTCGGATCTGTCCGCGCAGTTCCCTGCCATGCAGGTTGACGTCTACCGCGCAGATTATGCGGCCTATGGCGACCCATTTGGCGGAATCCAGCTGGTTGTCGGCGGCATCGCCGGACTGGTGCTGCTCCTGGGAGCCGTAGGGCTGCTGAACATCTCCATGGTCACGGTGAAATACCGGGTGCGTGAGATAGGAATCCGGCGCAGCTTCGGTGCTACGTCGGGCAGGATCTTCTTCGGGGTCATGCTCGAATCCGTGGTCGCGACCTTCGTTGCGGGACTGGTCGGCGTCATGGCCGCCATTGCCGTGGCCAAACTGCCGGTGGTCCAGCGCCAGATCGCGTTCGGTATCGCCGAGCTGCCGCCTTTCCCGATCGAGGCGGCCCTGCTGGGGCTGGGCGCGGCTACTGCCGTGGGAGCGCTGGCCGGGCTGATCCCGGCGCTGGTGGCAGTGCGGGTGAAGGTCATTGACGCAATCCGCTTCTAGGTCTGGAAAAGGACACAAAAAACCCCGCTGCCGTTACGGCAGCGGGGTTTTCCCTGCAGGTTTGGTGCCCTCGATAGGATTCGAACCTACGGCCTGTTGCTCCGGAGGCAACCGCTCTATCCCCTGAGCTACGAGGGCGGGACACCGGTAAACCGGTGTGTCCTGCAGGGACTAAAGAAGCTTAGCAGGTTCTGGCCGGTGCCCGGAAACCATTTACGTTTCCCGCCCGCCGAGAGGGCACTTACGGCTCGTTTCAGCCTTCAAAAGAGCCGTAACTGGCCTCTCGGCGGAAAGGAAGAGGTTAGTACCCCAGGAACGGATCGGTGTGGACGCGGCGCACACCGGCACCCTTGAGGGCGCTGCGGGCAGCAGCAACGGCCGACGGCGAACCGGCCACAAAGGCGATGCGTTCAGCGGCGTCGGGCACGGCCTTGGCCAGGGCAGCGGCATCCGGCAGGCCCGCGCCCAGCCAGGTCCATCCAGCAATCAGCGGATCGGCAGGAGTGCACACCAGCACGCGGGCTCCAAGCTCGGAAAGCTCCACTGCAAAGGCCAGTTCCTCCACCGACGAGGCGGCATAGACCAGCACAATGTCCCGGCCTGCTGCGTCCGGGGACCGCAGCTGGCTGAGGAACGGGGTGATGCCGATTCCCGAGGCCACCATCAGAACCTTGCGTGAAGCGTCTCGGGGGAGCTGGAAATCGCCGCCCACGGAGGTCGCTGAGATGCGTGCCCCCGGCTTAAGGCCCAGAAGCTTCGTCTTGAAGGAACTGCCCGGCTCTGAGACACGCAGGGCCACGGACACGGTGTTCGGATCCGCCGGATCAGAGGTGAGGCTGAAGATCCGCCGCAGACCCCGGCCGTCCGGGCTGGGGTGCGGCAGGCTCAGTTCAAGGTACTGCCCGGCGGTGTAGCGCAGCGGCCGCTCGGGTTCGAACACCAGCTCGCGTGAACTCGGCGTCAGCTCCCGCGAAGAGCGCAGCCGCAGCGCAATACCGCCGCGCTGCCCCGCCGCGAACGCCAGCAGGTTGCCGATCAGCAGGGCCAGTTCCGGGGACATAAAGACCGGTCCCACCGAGAGCGGAGCCGAGAACAGGACACCAACGACGGCGGCTTCCGCCAGCCGCTGCCAGCGCAGCGGCGGCAGGGTGAGCGGTTCGGACAGCATAAAGCCTGCGAAGAAGAGCACCGGGTAGGAGGTGAAGGCAGTCGCGAGGCCTTCCAGGACCGGCTCTCCCGCGGCAGCGAAACGTGCCATCGTAATCCCGGCGGCCACGGCGGTGAAAACTCCGGCCATTGGCAGCAGCCGGCTCCGGTAGAGCACCAGTAATGCCGCCGGCACCACTGCCACCAGCATCAGCGGAGCAGCAACCCACCAGACGGGAGCGGTCAGTCCGGTGAGGCCCATAACGAAGGCACCTACCGCCGCAGGGTTGAAAATGTGGCGCTTCCGCCACACCAGCAGGTACTTGGAGGCCGTGGCAGCCAGCGCGGCCAGTGCGATCCAGCCCAGCTGGGCGCCTTCCGTGGTGGGCCAGAACAGGAAGAACAGCAGCAGGCCGGTAATCAGCGCCGAGTCTGTCTGGGGGAAGGTCCGGAACAGCAGCCCCATGACCCGGCTGGCCATCAGCGTGGAGACCACGGCAGTGGCAAGCGTTGCCGCCAGCTCAGCCGGCGTGTAGAACAATGCGCCAGTGAAGGAGAGCACAAAGGACCACGCCGCCATGGCCAGCAGCAGCACTAGGAGCATGCGGTACATGCTCATCTTGCCGAGCAGGCGCTGCAGCCGTGCGGAGGGAGTGCTCAGGGATACGGTCATGAAAAAAGGACTCCAGCCATTGCGGATGAGAATTCTGCCCTGCCGTCGGAAAACATCCGCACATAGTCGAAATCGAACTCGGCAGCGAGGGAGGAAGGATCAGTAAGGAAAAGTGCTGTGGCCAGGCCGTCTGCCGTCATGGCATCCTGCGCCAGCACCCAGGTTGCAGCTACGGCCCGGACCGGAGTGCCCGTGGAAGCATCCAGGACGTGGTGCAGGCCCTCGCCCCACGCCCGGCGGTTGGTCGCGGAGGCGCACAGGGCACGTCCCTGAAGGCTGACGACGCCGATTGCCCGGGTGGAGTCGTACGGGTGCCCGAGGGCGACGCGGAGGCCGGCCGGCCCCGAATGACGCATGTCGGAACCGGCATCAACCACAACCGAAGCATAGCCGCGTCCGGTGATCAGCTCCCAGACGAGATCCACCAGCTGGCCTTTCCCTGCCGCGCCAACATCCACGGTCGCGGCGCGGTCCAGGGTCAGCCGAACGTCCCCGGAACCTGCGGCTGCCCACCGCGCTGCCTCCCGCCAGGCAGGGGCGCCGGAGGGTTGCCCCTGGGGCGTCAGGCGGTAGCCGGGGCCGTAGCCCAAAAGCTCAAGCGAACCCCCAACCAGCGGGTTCATCCGCCCGCCGGTCAGCCGGTCCAGGGAATCAAAGAGCGAGAACAACTCCGCCGTGTAGCCGGGCAGGGTTACTGTGCCTTCACCGCGTGAGAGCCCGGACAGGACCGAATCGGTGCGGAAACGGGAGAGCGCCTGGTCGTAATCGGAGACAAGCACGCTAACGGCCGCACGGGTATCGGCGTCGAGGGGTGCCTCGGCGCTGATTTCCCACTGCGTGCCAATCGCTTCGAATGCCCAGGACTCCACGGTTGGCCTCTAGCGGGCAGCCTCGTTCATGATGGCGTCCAGCGCCTTGTTGAAGCCCGAGCTGGTCAGTGAGGAAGTACCGATTTTGTCTACGTTCAGTTCATCGATCGGTTTTCCGACCACTTCGTCCTGCACGCCGCCGGTGAACTCGCGCTGGTACGCCTTGGACGTTGGATGGTTTCCCGAAGTGGAGACTTCGAGTTCAGTGACAATTCCGTCCTGCAGGGACAGGGTGACCTTGACCTCTTCCCGGCTGGTCGACGGCGGGATGTAGGTACCGGTGGCGGTGTACTCGCCATCCTGGAACTCGCGGCTTCCCGCAGCAGGGGCGGCGGACGGGGTGCCGGAAGCCTCATCGACAGCGCTGTCCTGGGCCGTCCCGGCGGATCCGCAGCCGGCGGTTCCCAGCAGTGCGAGACCGGCGGCAGCAGCCAGCAGCGGTTTCTTGGAATTCACGGATGCTCCTTCATTGCAGGCGGGTCTTCCCCTCTTATTACAACCCATCAACGCCGCTGTGTGCCGTTCGGTGCCCTGCTGTGCGCCAGGACACATTCGCGCCCGGGGTGGCAATCCGGGTGACGCAAACGGCGGGAATAAGGCCCGGGTGTGCCGCCCCGCTATGCTTAACCGGTGACTCCTGAAGAACTTTCCTCTGCCGTAACTGCCCGCCTCAAAGACGCCATCGATGCGGGTGAATTCAGCATCGAGCTTCCCTCCGAGGTCCGCGTGGAGCGGCCGCGGAACCGGGACCACGGTGACTGGGCCACCAACATTGCACTGCAGCTCTCCAAGCAGGCGGGCATGAACCCCCGCCAGTTCGCACAAATCCTCTCCTCACGGCTGGAGAAGATCGACGGCGTTGCCAAGGTGGACATTGCCGGACCGGGCTTCCTGAACATCACGCTTGACGCCGGTGCCGCCGGCGAACTGGCCAAGGCAATCGTTGAAGCGGGCCCCGCCTACGGCCGCTCGGACGCGCTTTCCGGTACCCGGATCAACCTTGAGTTCGTTTCCGCCAACCCCACCGGTCCGATCCACCTGGGCGGAACCCGCTGGGCCGCCGTCGGCGATGCCCTGGCCCGCGTCTTCGAATCCCAGGGCGCAGAGGTCACCCGTGAGTACTACTTCAATGACCACGGTGCGCAGATCGACCGTTTTGCCCGCTCCCTGCTGGCCTCCGCCAAGGGCGAGCCGGCTCCCGAGGACGGCTACGCCGGTGCGTACATCGAGGACATCGCCGCACGCGTGCTCGCGGTTGAACCCGACATCCTGGAACTGCCGGAGGCCGAGGCGCAGGAGCGTTTCCGTGCGATCGGCGTGGACCTGATGTTCGGTGACATCAAGGAGTCCCTGCACAACTTCGGCGTGGACTTCGACGTGTACTTCCACGAGGACTCCCTGCATGAGAACGGGCAGGTTGAAATGCTGCTCGAGAAGCTCAAGGGATCCAAGAACCTGTACGAAAAGGACGGCGCCTGGTGGCTGAACTCCACCGAGTTCGGCGACGACAAGGACCGGGTTGTCATCAAGTCGGACGGCAACGCCGCCTACATTGCCGGTGACATCGCCTACATCCAGAACAAGCGCGAGCGCGGGTTCGACCTGAACATCTACATGCTCGGCGCAGACCACCACGGCTACGTTGCCCGGCTGAAGGCCGCCGCCGCAGCACTGGGCCACGACCCTGAGTGCGTTGAGGTCCTGATCGGCCAGATGGTGAACCTGGTTAAGGACGGCAAGCCCGTACGCATGTCCAAGCGAGCAGGAACCGTGGTCACGCTCGAAGACCTGGTTGATGCCGTCGGCGTGGACGCTGCCCGCTATACCCTGGCCCGCTTCTCTGCCGACTCGAACATCGACATTGACCTGGACCTGCTGACCAAGCGCAGCAACGAGAACCCGGTCTTCTACGTCCAGTACGCCCACGCCCGGACCTACGCCCTGGCCCGCAATGCCGAGGCCGCCGGGGTGGATGATTCAGCGTTCGATGCCTCCCTGCTTTCCCACCCGACCGAGAGCGCCCTGCTGGCTGCGCTGGGCCAGTACCCCGGCGTGGTGGCCCAGGCGAGCACGTTCCGCGAGCCGCACCGCGTTGCACGCCACCTGGAAGTTATTGCCGGCACCTACCACCGCTGGTACGACGCCTGCCGCATCGCACCGCAGAACGGCGAAGAGGTCACAGATGTGAACCGCACGCGCCTGTGGCTGAACTCTGCCGCGCGGCAGGTCCTTGCCAACGGACTGGACCTGCTGGGCGTCTCCGCACCGGAACGGATGTAGGAATTCATGAGCGTTTCCCTGCTGGCTCCTGAGTGGCTCAGCTTCCCCGAAGACCCCAACGCGCTGCACCCTGGCATGTGGGCGCGCGACGTGCAGCGCAGCGAGGACGGCGAGCTGGAGATTTCCGGCATTCCGGTCTCAGCCCTCGCCGCTGAGTTCGGCACGCCGCTGTTCGTTGTCTCCGAAGCCGATTTCCGGGCCCGCGCCCGCGACTTCAAGGACTCTTTTGACGCGGCCTTCGCCGATGCCTGCGGGGGAGTGGATGTCTACTACGCCGGCAAGGCTTTCCTCTGCACTGAAATTGCCCGCTGGGTGGCACAGGAAGGGCTGCGGCTGGACACCTGCTCCGGCGGTGAACTGGCTGTTGCCGCCCGCGCGGGAATTCCCGGTGCCATGCTGGGCCTGCACGGGAACAACAAGTCCGACGCCGAGCTGAACCGTGCGCTGGACATGGAACTGGGCCGCATTGTGGTGGACTCCCTGCCGGAACTGCACCGGCTGGGCGCCATTGCACAGGACCGCGGCGTCCAGGCCAACGTGATGCTGCGGCTGACTCCCGGAGTACATGCCCATACGCATGAGTTCATCGCCACCGCGCACGAAGACCAGAAGTTCGGCCTGTCCATGGCCGCCGACCCGGAAACCGGCACCTCCCCGGCTGCCGCTGCCGTGGCAGCAGCACTGCAGAACCCGGGCATCCGGCTGCTGGGCCTGCACAGCCACATCGGCTCGCAGATCTTCGACCCCGCAGGATTCGAGGAAGCCGCGCGCCGCCTGCTCGGTTTTCTGGCGGAGGTCAAGGCGCAGCACGGCGTCGAACTTCCTGAGCTGGATCTGGGCGGCGGCTACGGGATCGCCTACACCGAAGCGGATACTCCGCGCCCGGCCGCGGAGATCGCTGCCGCAATGGCTGCGGTTGTCTCCGGTACCTGCGCGGACCTCGGCATTGCCGTCCCGCGGATCTCGATCGAACCCGGACGCGCGATCGTGGGACCGACCACGTTCACGCTCTACCGTGCCGGGACCGTCAAAACCGTTCGCGTGGACACCGCCGACGGCGGCACCGCGGAGCGCCGCTACGTTTCAGTTGACGGCGGCATGAGCGACAACGCCCGCCCGGTGCTTTACGACGCCGACTACTCCGCCGTCCTGGCCTCCCGCAGCTCCGAACATGACGCGGTTATGTCGCGCGTGGTTGGCAAACACTGCGAGAGCGGGGACATAGTGGTGAGGGATGTTTATCTGCCCTCGGACGTTGACCACTCAGATCTGGTGGCCGTTCCCGGCACCGGCGCCTACTGCTGGGCGCTGTCGAGCAACTACAACTACATCGCCCGTCCGCCCGTCGTGGCTGTCCGGGACGGCGCTGCGCGGCTGATCATTCGCGGCGAAACCGAAGAAGACCTGCTGGCGCGGGACGTTTCATGACCGGTATAGGAGAACGCAAAGCAATGAAGACCCTCAAGGTGGCCCTGCTGGGCTGCGGCAACGTGGGATCCCAGGTAGCCCGGATTCTCCTGAATGACGCCGCTGACCTCACGGCGCGCACCGGTGCGCAGCTCGAACTGGCCGGCATTGCGGTACGCAATCCCGACGCCCCGCGCGACGTTGACCTTCCCCGTGAACTTTTCACCACCGACGCTGAAGCGCTGGTCGAATCCGCGGACATCGTCATCGAGCTGATGGGCGGCCTGGAGCCGGCCCGCACGCTGATCCTGCACGCGATCGGCCACGGCGCCTCAGTGGTAACCGGCAACAAGGCGCTGCTTGCCGCCGACGGGGCTGCGCTGTACGAAAAGGCCGACGCCGCCGGTGTCCGCCTGGCCTACGAGGCTGCAGTTGCCGGAGCCATCCCGATCCTCGGCCCGATCCGCGACAGTCTCTCCGGAGACCGGATCACCCGGGTCCTGGGCATTGTCAACGGCACCACCAACTACATCCTCGACGCCATGGACTCCACCGGCGCGCAGTTCGCCGACGCCCTGGCCGAGGCACAGCGCCTCGGATACGCCGAAGCCGACCCGACCGCGGATGTCGAAGGGCACGACGCCGCGGCCAAGGGCGCGATCCTGGCTTCCCTTGCCTTCCACACCACCTTCGAAATGGCCAACGTGTCCTGCGAGGGCATCACATCCGTTACGGCGGCAGACATCGCCGCCGCCAAAGACGCGGGATTTGTCATCAAGCTGCTGGCGATCGCCGAAAAGCTGGAGGCCGACGGCGCCGAGGGCGTCAGCGTGCGGGTCCACCCCACGCTGCTCCCGCGCACGCACCCGCTCGCAGCGGTGCACGGGGCGTTCAACGCTGTCTTCGTTGAAGCCGAAAATGCCGGCGAGCTGATGTTCTACGGCCAGGGAGCCGGCGGAACGCCCACTGCTTCGGCCGTGATGGGCGACGTCGTAACTGTCGCCCGCCGCCTGGTCCTGGGCGGGCACATGGGAGTGGAAGCGGCTTCCGGGCACGTTCGGCCCCTGCCGCTGGAGAAGGTCACCACCAGCTACAGCATTGGGCTGGACGTGGCAGACGCACCCGGGGTCCTCTCCGCCGTCGCCCGGGTCTTCGCCGAAAACGGCGTCTCGATCGAGACCATGCGCCAGAAGAGCCACAGCGACGCAGCCGGCGCCAGCGCCGAACTGCGCTTTGTCACCCACCGGGCGTCCGAGGCCGCACTGGCGGCCACCGTCGAGGCCATCAAGGGCCTGGACGTCATCAATTCAGTTACATCCGTCCTGCGGGTAGAAGGGGTCTAGAACCTTGGCTCATCAATGGCGCGGCGTTATCCGCGAATATGCCGAACGTCTGCCGGTAACCGAGAACACCGAAGTCATCACCCTCGGTGAAGGCGGAACGCCGCTGGTTCATGCGAAGGCACTCTCCGAGCTGACCGGCAACGAGGTCTACCTCAAGGTCGAAGGAATGAACCCCACCGGTTCGTTCAAGGACCGCGGCATGACCATGGCCATCACCGCCGCAGTGGAAGCCGGTGCAAAGGCCGTTGTCTGCGCTTCGACGGGCAACACCAGTGCATCTGCCGCTGCCTACGCCACCCAGGCCGGGCTCACCTGCGCCGTGCTGGTGCCGGACGGCAAGATCTCCATGGGCAAGCTCAGCCAGGCAATCGCCCACGGTGCCCAGCTGCTCCAGGTCAACGGCAACTTCGACAACTGCCTGGAAGTGGCCCGCAAGCTCGCCGAGGCCTACCCGGTGTTCCTGGTCAACTCCGTGAACCCGGCCCGCATCGAAGGCCAGAAGACCGCTTCCTTCGAGGTTGTGGACTACCTGGGCGACGCTCCGGACTACCACCTGCTCCCGGTCGGCAACGCCGGCAACATCACCGCGTACTGGCGCGGCTACCAGGAGTATGCGCAGGCGTGGACCAACCAGGCCGGCACCGAGCTGGCACCGGTAGCGACCAAGACCCCCGTCATGTGGGGTTTCCAGGCCGAAGGCGCATCCCCGCTGGTCAAGGGCCACCCGGTCACGGATCCGGACACCATCGCCACTGCCATCCGCATCGGCAACCCGGCGTCCTGGGACCAGGCAATCGCCGCCCGCGACGAATCCGGCGGGCTCATCGAAGCCGTCTCGGACACCGAGATTCTCGAAGCGCACCGCTGGCTCTCCTCCCGTGAGGGCGTCTTCGTGGAGCCGGCCTCCGCAGCCGGCGTCGCAGGCCTGCTGAAGAAGCACGCAGCGGGTGAGGCACCCACCGGCAAGAAGATCGTCATCACTGTCACCGGCCACGGCCTGAAGGACCCGCAGTGGGCCCTTCGCACCGCAGACGGATCCGATGTTGAACCTACCAAGGTGGACTTCGACGTCGTCAGCGTCGCCGCTGCCCTGGGGCTGGAAGAGTCCGCCCCCGCTGAAGCCCGCTAGCCGGGTATGCAGGTGGAAATCCAAACAGATGCGGCTCCGGGCACACTGGTAGTTGCCGGGCAGGAGCTGAGCGTCCGGGTTCCGGCAACCAGCGCCAACCTGGGCCCGGGCTTTGATTCCCTGGGCCTGGCCGTCACCCTGTACGACACCGTGCGCGTGCGCACCACGGACTCTGACGGGGTCCGGGTGCGCGTGAGCGGCGAAGGCGAAGCGGTGCTGCCCACGGATGAAACCCATCTGGTGGCCCGGACCATCATGGATACCGTGCGCGGTGCGGGGTACAACGTCCGCGGGCTTGAGCTGGACTGCGAGAACATCATTCCGCACGGCCGCGGGCTGGGATCCTCGGCCTCCGCGATCGTCTCCGGGGTTCTGGCGGGCAACGCACTGCTGCCTGAATCCGCACGCCTGGACGCGGCCGGACTGCTGCACGCGTGCTCCGCGCTGGAAGGCCATCCGGACAACGTGGCTCCGGCTCTTGCCGGGGCGCTGGCTGTCTCCTGGGAACAGGACGGCGTGTTCCGCTCCGTCAAGGCCGAAGTGCATCCGGACATCATTCCGGTTGCCGCCGTTCCCGCGACGGAACTTTCCACCGAGAGCGCCCGAGGGCTGCTGCCCGCCATGGTTCCGCACCGCGACGCCGCCGCGAACTCCGGGCGGGCAGCGCTGCTGATGCAGGCCCTGACCTCGGACCCGTCGCTGCTGCGCGAAGGAACAGAGGATTTCCTGCACCAGGGTTACCGTGCGCCGGCCATGGCGCCCAGTGCTGAGCTGATCGCGGCGCTGCGCGCGGCCGGCTTTGCCGCCGTCGTCTCCGGTGCCGGACCCACAGTGATGACACTGGCGGCCGGTGCTGAGCAGGCCGAAGCTGCGGAAGCGTTCATTACTGCGCACCTCAGCGGGCAAACCGCCGGGAATTGGCGTGTGCTGCGGCTTGGCGTGGACCGAGATGGTGCTAGAGTGGTACTGCACCAGCGGTAAATACCCGTAACTCGGTAAATAACCGTAATTGTGCTTCCACCGGCAGGTCGTCCCGTTCTGTGGACCACCGTGGCTCGCTCCAATGACCGGATTCGTAGACTGTTCTGCACAGCTTCCAGCCCAGGTGCTGGCAGCAAAGCAGCCTTCATAACGATTCGGACGGCAGGGCCAAGTCCACCCGCGGAAATGCAAGCATCGGTGTAGCCTTCCGGAGACTGCCAAGAAACGGTCAGTCGAACGATTATCTGATCCGCGCGTTTTCCGGCAGCGAAGCTGCCGTAGCTCCCGTGGACTCTCCAATCAAGGCACCAGCAGATTCACCGTTGCCGGGAATCCCCCGCAACAGGTGAACCCTGGACCGCATGTCAGATCATCGGTCCCAGGGCCATTCAACGCGGCCGGCACCCACGCCGGACCGCCCGACGAGGGGGAAGGATCCTTCGTGACAGATACCACCGACCTGACTGCAGGTGTGGACTCATCAGCATCCGCCGGTTCCAACGGTGAATCGAATTCCAAGAGCTCCGGACTTGCCGGCCTGAAGCTTGCACAGCTGCAGGCACTGGCTGGCCAGCTGGGCATCACCGGCGGGTCCCGCATGCGCAAGGGCGACCTGGTTACCGCCATCTCGAACCACCAGCGCGGCGGAGCAGTGGCAGACCGTGCCGCAGCAGACCGTCCGGTCCGCGGCTCCAAGGCCGAGGCTCCGCAGGCGGACAAGGCCGTAGCCGAGCGGAAGGAAGCCGCACCGGCTGCCGCCGCTCCGGCCGAGGCCCCTGCTGAAGGTGAGAAGGCGGCCGAGCGCCCGTCCCGCACCCGCAACCGCAACCGCCGTGCAGCGAGCGACGGCGTCGTCACTCCGGCCGACAGCGAAGCTGCGGAAGCCGCTCCCGCCGAAGCCCCTGCAGCAGCACCGGCCCAGGACAAGGAAAACGGCCGCGAGGAAGGCCAGCGTGAGCGCGGCCGCAACCGCCGCAACCGCCGCAGCGACGCCGAGACCACCGGTGAGGAAACCGGCTCCGAGTCAGCTTCCACGGAGGCCACGGACAAGGGCGAATCCACCCGGGAACCCCGTGACTCCCGTGAATCCCGCGAGGACGACCGGAACGAGCGCTCCGGCCGCAGCCGCAGCCGCGGCGACCGGAATGACCGGAGCGAAAAGAACGACCGCGAGAGCAGCCGGAACGAGCGCGATAACAACCGCGACAACAACCGGAACGAGCGGGAGAACAACCGGAACGAGCGGGAGAATTCCCGCGAGAACAACCGGGACAACAACCGCAGCGACCGCGACAACCGCGACTCCGACGGCGATGACAACAGCCGCAGCGGACGCAACCGCCGCAACCGCAACCGGAACGACCGCAACGACCGCGGCGACCGCAACGACCGGTTCCGCGACCGCAACGAGCGCCGCCGCAACCGCGACCGCAACCCCGAGGTTGACGACGTCGAGGTCACCGAAGACGATGTCCTGCTGCCTGTTGCCGGCATCCTGGACGTCCTGGAGAACTACGCGTTCGTCCGTACTTCCGGCTACCTACCGGGCCCGAACGACGTCTACGTCTCCCTGGCCCAGGTAAAGAAGTACAACCTGCGCAAGGGCGACGCCGTGGTTGGCGCCATCCGCGCCCCGCGTGAAGGCGAGAACCAGGGCAGCAGCCAGCGCCAGAAGTTCAACGCACTCGTCCGCCTGACTTCCGTCAACGGCAAGCCGGCAGAGGACAACAAGGACCGCGTTGAATTCAACAAGCTGGTTCCGCTCTACCCCTCCGAGCGCCTGCGCCTGGAGACCTCGCCCAAGGTGATCGGCCCCCGTGTCATTGACCTGGTTGCCCCGATCGGCAAGGGCCAGCGCGGCCTGATCGTCTCCCCGCCGAAGGCCGGCAAGACGCTGATCCTGCAGGCGATTGCCAACGCGATCTCCATCAACAACCCCGAAGTGCACCTGATGATGGTCCTCGTGGACGAACGTCCCGAAGAAGTCACCGACATGCAGCGCACCGTCAAGGGCGAGGTCATTGCCTCTACCTTCGACCGCCCGGCCGATGACCACACCACGGTTGCCGAACTCGCCATTGAGCGGGCCAAGCGCCTCGTGGAAATGGGCAACGACGTCGTGGTCCTGCTGGACTCCATGACCCGTCTGGGCCGTGCCTACAACCTGGCCGCTCCGGCGTCGGGCCGTATCCTCTCCGGCGGTGTGGATTCCTCCGCACTGTACCCGCCGAAGCGTTTCTTCGGCGCAGCCCGGAACATCGAAAACGGCGGCTCGCTGACCATCCTGGCCACCGCTCTCGTCGAGACCGGATCCAAGATGGACGAGGTCATCTTCGAAGAGTTCAAGGGCACCGGCAACATGGAACTGCGTCTCTCCCGCAACCTTGCGGACAAGCGCATCTTCCCGGCCGTGGATGTCAACGCCTCCGGTACCCGGCGCGAGGAGAACCTGCTCTCCGCCGAAGAGGTCAAGATCATGTGGCGCCTGCGTCGTGTCCTCTCCGGTCTGGACACCCAGCAGGCACTGGAACTGCTCACCGGCAAGATCAAGGAAACCCAGTCCAACGTTGAGTTCCTGATGCAGGTGCAGAAGACCACCCTGGGCTCTAAGAACGATTAGCTGCCCCACCGAGCCGCTCATGCCCCCGGTCCTCCCAGTGAGGACCCGGGGGCCTGGGCGGCTTGGCAGTTAACTTGGCAGTTAACCTGCCTTCAACCGGGCAATGCAATTATCCCCAGCTGCCGCTCAGGGCGAGAATGGTGCTAAGACAGCAGCGGGATCCGCGTACAACAGGCGCATCCCACGGTGCGAAGAAGGAATGGAAAACAATGTTTGAGTCCATACAGGGACTGCTGGATGAGCACGCCGAACTCCAGATGCGGCTCTCCGACCCCGCCGTGCACGCGGACCAGGGCCTGGCCCGCCGCCTGGGCCGGCGCTACGCCGAACTGAGCCGGATCGTTGATGCCTACAACACCTGGCACGGACTGGAAGACGACCTCGCCGCGGCCCAGGAAATGGCCGACGAGGATCCCGAGTTCGCTGCTGAGGTCCCCGTGCTCAAGGACCAGCTGGCCGAAGCGCAGGAAAAGCTGCGCCGCCTGCTGATTCCGCGTGACCCCAACGACGGCCGTGACGTCATCATCGAGGTCAAGGGCGGTGAAGGCGGCGACGAAGCAGCCCTGTTCGCCGGCGACCTGCTGCGTATGTACACCCGGTATGCGGAGTCCCGCGGCTGGCGGACGGAGATCATCTCCGCCACGGAATCGGACCTCGGCGGCTACAAGGACGTCTCCATGGCCATCAAGGGTTCCTCCAACGACCCGGCCGAAGGCGTCTACGCCCGGCTGAAGTACGAAGGCGGCGTGCACCGCGTGCAGCGTGTCCCGGTCACCGAATCGCAGGGCCGGATCCACACTTCCGCCGCCGGCGTGCTGGTGCTGCCGGAAGTCGACGAGCCCGAAGAAGTCGAGATCAGCCAGAACGACCTCAAGATCGACGTCTACCGGTCCTCCGGCCCGGGCGGCCAGTCAGTGAACACCACCGACTCCGCCGTGCGCATCACCCACCTGCCCACCGGCATTGTGGTTGCCATGCAGAACGAGAAGTCCCAGCTGCAGAACCGTGAAGCGGCCATGCGCGTGCTGCGTTCGCGGATCCTGGCACACGAGCAGGAGAAGATCGACGCCGCGAACTCGGACATCCGCAAGTCCCAGATCCGCACCATGGACCGTTCCGAGCGCATCCGCACCTACAACTACCCGGAAAACCGGATTGTGGACCACCGCACCGGCTACAAGGCCTACAACCTGGACACCGTTATGAACGGTGACCTGGAAGCCGTAGTCCAGGCTGCCATCGAAATGGATGAGCAGGCCCGCCTGGACGCAATCGGCGACGAAGCCTAGGCAAGGCATGCCCGCACTGACCCTGGAGCAGGCGCTGCGGCAGGCCGCGGCGGAACTGGCCGCTGCCGGTGTGCCCAGCCCGCGGGTCGACGCCGAATTGCTCGCAGCGCACCTGCTGGGAGAAAGCGTGGGCCGGGTGAAGGCACTGGCCTTCACCGATGCCGCCGCACCGGAAGGCTACGCGGAGCTGGTTGCCGAACGCGCCCGCCGCATTCCGCTGCAGCACCTGACGGGGAAAGCGTATTTCCGCCGGCTGGAACTCGCCGTGGGACCCGGGGTTTTTGTGCCGCGGCCGGAAACTGAAACCGTGGCGCAGCTGGCCATTGACAAGGCACTTCTGGTGCCGGCCCCGGCCAAGGTCGCAGACCTTGGTACCGGGTCCGGCGCGATCGCCGGATCAGTCGCAGCAGAGGTCCCGGAATCGCAGGTCTACGCGGTGGAACTCAGCCCGCTGGCCCTGGCCTGGGCGCGGAAAAACCTTGAACCGCTGGGCGTGCACGTGTTCGAAGGTGACCTGCGGACCGCTTTGGCCGGGCACGAGGGAACGTTCGACGTCGTTGCCTCCAACCCGCCCTACATCCCCTCAGGCGCTGTGCCCAATGAACCCGAGGCCGCGGAACACGACCCTGCCATGGCTCTGTACGGCGGGGGAGAGGACGGCATGGAGCTTCCCGACGCCGCGGCACGGACAGCAGCGCGGCTGCTGCGCCCGGGGGGCTACTTTGTGATGGAACACGCCGAGGTCCAGGCCGGCACCATTGCTGAACGGCTGGCGGCCGATCCTGCCTGGCAGGATGTTGCCTCCCACAAGGACCTGAACGACCGTCCGCGTGCCACATCCGCGGTTAGGTCCGAAGCCGCTATACCCACCCACTGAAGTGAAAGAATAATCCCCGTGACCACCAGCTTTGACTGCTCAGATCCGAATGCCCGCAGCGCCGGCCTGGCTGCCGCACAGCAGGCCATCGCCAACCGGCAGTGCATCGTGCTGCCCACCGACACCGTGTACGGGATCGGCGCCGATGCCTTCTCACCCCAGGCTGTGGCGACCCTGCTTGCCGCCAAGGGACGGGGACGGTCCATGCCGCCGCCCGTACTGGTGCCGCGGCTGCAGACCATGGACGGACTGGCGGTGGATGTCTCCGCTGAAGCACGTGCCCTGGCGGAGGCCTTCTGGCCCGGCGGACTCACCCTGATTTTCCACGCCCAGCCGTCACTGACCTGGGACCTGGGGGATACCAGGGGCACGGTGGCGCTGCGGATGCCGGATGACGAGATTGCCCTGGACCTGCTGGCCCTGACCGGTCCGATGGCCGTCTCCTCCGCTAACCGCACGGGACAGGCCGCAGCGCAGACCGCCGCCCAGGCGCAGGCACAGCTGGCCGAATCGGTGGAAGTCTATCTGGAGGCTGGCCCCCGACCGGCCGAAGGCAGCGAGGGAATTCCGTCCACGATCGTGGATGCCACGGATTTCCCGCTGCGGGTTGTGCGCGACGGTGCGGTCAGTTTGGAAGAACTCCGGGCCGTCGTGCCCACTGTCCTGGGCCTGGGCGAAGAGCCCGCTCCCGCACAGGACACTCCGGCTGAGGAAGCTCCGGCTGACGGCCCCGCCGGGTCAGCGGACGAAGAAGCAGCCGAAGAAGCCGCGGATACCGCTGCTCCCAGGCAGTCCTAGCGCTGCTGCCGGGCCGCGCGGAGGACCTGCTCCACGCGCGGCTCGGGCACATTTGCCGTGGCTTCGGCCCAGCCTGGTTCCTGCCGCTGGCCAAACCACATCATTTCAACCCGGCGCAGCGTGCCGTGCAGCCGTTCACCGAGCAGCCCGGAGAGCGCATAACCGGCTTTGAGCCCGGCACGGCACAGCCATCCCGGCAGCCGCAGGGGTTTCCGGCCCCCGGCGGCGAGCAGGACCGAAGCCACCGTCGCGCCTTCCCACGGCTGCAGGATGACCGCAGGGACTTCGCCGGGATAACGTCCAGCGGCCAGCACAAAGGCGCACAGGGCATCCACCGAGCTGACCGCGCTGGGGGAATCCCCGCGGCCGGCCACGGAGGCCAGGGGAGTGGATGCTATCCGCACCAGGGACGCCGTGGTCTGGCGTGCTGCGCCCTGCACCGAGGTGGCGCGAAGGCAGGTTACCGGGCATGCCCCCGCCTTTCGGGCGCCGAGGGCTGCCTCGCCGAGTGCCTTGGAGCGCGAGTATGCGGAGAACGGCTCCACATCGGTGCTCTCGTCCAGCACAGGCCGGTGGCCCTGCACCGCGGCACTGCTTAGATGCAGGAAACGCCGTGCACCCGCTGCGTCCGCGGCGTCGGCCACCACTACCGGCAGCAGTGCGTTGGCGCCCCGCAGCTCAGGGGAGTCGGCGCCCGCGGGAGTTGCGAGGCCCGCTGCGTTGATAACGACGTCGGCGCCCGCCAGGTCACCGGCAAGATCCTGCCGAATGTCATGGAGTTCCGCTGCCTCGGCCAGGATGCCGGCCGGGTCCGTGGACCGTGCGCTGAGCCGGGGTGCCTTCACAAAACGAACGGTGATTCCGGCGCGCGCCAGGACGGCCTGCAGGGAACTGCCAATGAAGCCGCTGGCGCCCAGGACAGCCCAGATGGGCTCGGGGGCAGAGCTGGAGGATGTACTGCTGGTCAAGTTCTGTCGGTCCTACTCGGGAGACTGTGCGGGCTGACCGGCTGCAGGGTCAGTGGCCGCCGGTGGGTTGGGCAGGGGCGGCATGGGCTGCCAGCCGGTGTCCTTGAGGATGGCGCGGGATTCACGCCAGCCGCGCCAGAGACTGCCGGCGCCGCTGAACCGGCGTTCGACGGCAGCCAGGCGAAGCAGTTCCTTGGCTGCGGTGAGCGCTGTTCCCGCGGCGAAGCCTGCGCGGTTGAAGCGTCCGTGCGCGCGCAGGTATCCGGCGGTGTGGCCGCGGTTGCGCATGGCGCAGAAGCGGCTGAGGTCGCTGGAATCATTGAGGTGCCGGATACCCAGGTCGATCTGTTTCTGCGGGCGGACTTTCCTAAGGACAAAGTCGTTGACGTACGCCACCCGGTTCTCCAGCGAAGCAAGCCAGCCGTAGATTTCGTCATCGCCGTTGATGAAGAACCGGGGGTCCGGCAGGCCGATTTTCCGCACTGTGTCCGAGCTGATGAGCATGCCTTCGAAGCAGCCGACGTTAGTGTCAAACACCGGCCGGTCGCGGAAGACGTTGCCGCGGACCGGCAGGTGCACACCCAGCAGCGGAATGAACCGGTGCTGCCAGAAGAACGGCCGGCCGGCTTCATCGAACCGGCGCCCGTGGATGCAGTCATACTCCCCGGTCCACTTGCCCAGCGCGGCCACCGCACCCGGCAGGGCCACGACGTCGTCGTCCATCAGCCAGAGCCACTGCGCATTCTTCTGAAGCGCGGCGCTGATGCCGGCGGCAAATCCGCCTGAACCGCCGGTGTTTTCAGTGAGCGTGCACACCGTCAGCGGCAGGGGGAACGTATCGGCCAGAGCCTTGAGATAGCTGGCGGTGTCATCAGTGCTGGCGTTGTCCACCACCACAACCCGCTCGGGTGCCGGGTCCAGCGCCGCTACAGATTCCAGCAGGCCCCGCAGGTAGCTGGACCTGTTGAAGGTCACAATGACCAGGGCCAGGCCTTCGATTCCCGAGGCCGTCCCGGACATGCTAGAACCCCTGGTCCGACGGGGGACCGTACATATTGCCGCGGACGCCGCCCGCGTAGGCGCGCAGCCAGTTCCGGAAACCGCGAAGGTCCCTGGTCCGGGCGAAGTGGATCGGGTAGCCCGCCGCGTCCGCGGCAAGGGAACGCAGGCGCTTGTATTTCCAGGTGAGGTGGCCGCGGTTGCGGTAGAAGTAGAAGCGCTTGAACTCCGTGTCCGGAACCAGCACATGAAGGCGTCCGCCCAGGATCTCCTGGACTTCGGACCAGGCCGCCGGATGGCTCAGCGCCACCGACGTCAGGGTGCCGAACGGGATGCCGGCGCGGCGCAGCCGGATCATAAAGTCTGTTTCGTCGCCTCGGATGAACAGGCGGAGGTCCGGCAGGCCCACCCGGAAGAAAACATCGCGGCGGATCAGCGCGCCGTTGAAGAAATGCCCGACGCCGGGCAGGAACCCTGCTTTGGCAACTTCGGCACGGTCATGGGTCAGGCGGCCGTCCACACGGAAATGGAAGGAGAGGGTATCGGGTTTGCCGGGTGCGACCACCAGCGGAAGGATAACGTCCAGGCCGCGTTCGTTGGCGGCGTCGAGCAGTGCCTGCAGGCAGCCCGGATCCTCCGGATGGGCGTCGTCATCCATGATCCAGATCCAGTCCGCACCGGAGGCCATAGCAGTGAGGATAGCCAGGGAGAAACCGCCGGCCCCGCCCAAGTTGGTCTCCGAGCGCACATACGTGACGTTCGCCGCAGACGACTCGGCGATATCCTGAACCGGGGTCTTGCCGGAGTCCACCAGCGCCACCGAAGAGATGGGTGCGGACTGCGCGGCCAGGGCTCCCAGGAGGGTCTTGACGTCATCGGGGCGGTCAAACGTCACCGCGGCCACGGCCACTGATTCCGGCAAGACGATCCTTTCAGGGCTCCGCCCCGATACGCGGGCATTGCCGGACGTTCAGGAGGGTGCAGTTAGTATGCTGAATAGAATTCAGTCTATTACACCGGATTGGACGCTCTGCCGTGCCTGCGGCACGGCAGCACCGCTTACAACCTAGACACGAACCGGGCGCAGGCCCGCTGAGGACTATGAACGATTCAAGCAGGGACAGAACCACCCCGGCCAGGGAAGAGAAGCCGGCCCTCTGGCTCTGGTCCCAATACGTGCTGGACTCTCTGGCCTGGGTGGTGGCCATTGGCCTGGCACTGATCCTGCGCTACGAGCTTTCCGTCGACGAGATCAACGTTGCCGGCCTGGCCGCCTTCTGCGGCGTGGCAGTGGTGACGCAGCTGGCCGTGGGGTATTCCTTTGCGCTGTACCGCGGACGTTACAGCTTCGGCAGTTTCCATGAGATGCGGCTGCTGGCCGTGGTCACCATTGTGGTCTCTGCCATCCTGGTCCTGGTCAGTGCCCTGTTTGGCCTGGCGATCGACATTCCCCGAAGCACGGGCGTGCTGGCTTTCCCCTTCGCCTGCCTGTTCATGGCCGCCATCCGGTACATGAAGCGGATGTACGTGGAGAGCAAGGTGCGTCCCGGCGACGAAGCCCAGCGGACCCTGATCTACGGTGCCGGTTTCCTGGGCAACTCCCTGGTGACCCGGATGATGAACGATCCGGATTCCCCGTACTTCCCGGTTGGCCTGATCGACGATGATCCCGCCAAGAAGCACCTGCGGCTGGGCACCGTCCCCGTGGTTGGCACGCTCACGGACCTGCCCGAGGTTGTCCAGCGCACCCGGGCACGTGTGCTGATCATTGCCATAGCCGACGTCGACGCCGCCCAGGTCCGGCAGGTGACGGACCGTGCCGAAGGACTGGACCTGCGGGTCATGGTGCTTCCGCCGCTGCGTGACATGCTGGCCAAGGGCTCCGGCGCCGGGCTCACGGACTTCCGTGAAGTAGCCGTCGAAGACCTGATCGGCCGCCGGCCGGTGGACATCCATGTGGACGAAGTGGCCGGGTATCTCACCGGCAAGAAGGTGCTGGTCACGGGCGCGGGCGGATCCATCGGTTCCGAGCTCTGCCGGCAGATCACCGCGTTTGAACCGAGCGAACTGATCATGGTGGACCGGGACGAGACAGGCCTGCAGCTGACGCAGCTCTCCATCACCGGCCAGGGCCTGCTCAACGGCAGGGATACCGTCCTGGCTGACATCCGCGACGCACGGGCACTGGATGAGATCTTTGCCCAGCGCCAGCCCGACGTCGTTTTCCACGCCGCTGCGCTCAAGCACGTTTCTCTGCTGGAGCAGTACCCGCTGGAAGCCTGGAAGACAAATGTGCTGGGCACCGCGAACGTGCTCCGTTCGGCGCAGAAAGCAGGCGTCAGCCACTTCGTGAACATCTCCACGGACAAGGCGGCCAACCCCACCACCGTCCTGGGCCACTCCAAGCGCGTGGCGGAGAAGCTAACCGCCTGGATGGCCGGACGCAGCGGGCGCCGTTTTGTCTCCGTGCGCTTCGGCAACGTGATCGGCAGCCGCGGCTCCATGCTGCCGCTCTTCACTGAGCAGATCCGCCAGGGCGGGCCGCTAACGGTTACCGACCCGGAGGTCACCCGCTTCTTCATGACAATCCCCGAGGCCTGCCAGCTGGTGATCCAGGCCGGCGCCATTGGCCGCGGGGGAGAGGTGCTCATCCTGGACATGGGAGAGCCGGTCAAGATCCTGGACGTTGCACAGCGCATGATCGCCATGTCCGGCAAGGACATCGAGATTGTCTTCACCGGTCTGCGCAAGGGCGAAAAGCTGCACGAGATCCTGGTGGGCACCGGAGAAGACGATTCGCGTCCGCTGCATCCAAAGATCTCGCATACCTCCGTGGCAGTGCTGGATCCTGATGAACTGGACGCAGAAGACTGGCTGCGCCGGTGCGGGTTCGGTGCGTCGAGCGCCGTAGAGCCTGCCGGCGGCGCCGCTGCAGCCCTTTTCCCGCTGCCCGATACAGCTGCCCTGCGGCTGGCTGACATCCAGGACCCCAGCTCCTCAACCGGGCAGGGCGAGCGGCGGACCGGCTAATGGCGCTTGCAGCCTCGGCGGCGGTGGCGTTCCTGGCCAGCCTGCTGCTGCCCTTCGCATTCATTCCGCTGCTGCGCCGGCTGGGCGTGGTGGATGTTCCCAACGAACGCTCGTCCCATACCAAGACCGTTATCCGCGGAGTGGGCGCCACGATCGCAGCCGGTGTGCTGCTGGGCCTGGGCACGTCGCTGGTGACCGGTTATGTGGCCGTTGACCGTTCGCTGGTGCTGCTGCTGGTCGGCATCATTGCCTCGGCGTCGCTGCTGGGCTGGGTGGAGGATTTCCGCGGGCTGTCCGTGAAAGTACGCTTTGGCCTTCAGCTGGTGATCGGAGCTGCCGGGACCACGGCGCTGGCCGCTGCCCTGGGGCAAAGCTTCTGGTGGGTTCCGGTGGGAACCCTGGTGATTGCCGGTTACATCAACGTGGCCAACTTCATGGACGGAGTCAACGGCATATCCGGCCTGCATGGCCTGGCCGTCGGCGTCCTGTATGCGGTAGCCGGGGTTTTCTCCGACCAGGTGTGGCTAATCGCAGCCGGAACCGTCATCGCTGCTGCCTTCGCCGCCTTCCTGCCGTGGAACCTGGGCCGGGGCTCGGTCTTTATGGGCGACGTCGGCAGCTACCTGCTGGGTGCCGCGATCGCAGGCACTGCGGTTGCCGCGTTCCTGGCAGGGGTCTACGTGGAGTACCTGCTGTTCCCGATCCTGATTTACCTGCTAGATTCCTTCACCACCCTGGTACGCCGGATCTGGCGGGGGGAGCGGTGGTATGCCGCGCACCGGCAGCATGTCTACCAGCGGCTTACGGACGCCGGTCTCTCCCACCTGCAGTCAGCCTCCGTGGCCACTGTGGCCACCGTGCTCATTGGCTGCACCGGGCTGGTCACGGGCGGCTCAGGATGGGGCACTACTGCCGCCGGCACCCTGTTCGTGGCTGCAGTAGCCGCCCTCTATCTCGCATCACCGCGGATCATTGCCCGGCTGCGTCACCGGTCCCGCACCTGATGCGTCTGCCGGAATATGCTCCGCTGTCACGCTTGGACGCCGATGTCACAGACCAGTTCTATGTACTGTAGAATTCAAGCGTTGCGGCGTATAAAGACGCGTCCGCACTATCTTTTCCCCCACAGCACAAGGATGATCCTGCAGCCATGAGCCAAGCCAACGGCGCACGCGGTATGCGGATTAGTGTTTCCGGGCCCACGGACGCACCTTGGCTTCGTATTCTGAAGACTTCCCTGCTCTGGACCGCCATACCGGCAGCCGTGGCCGCCGGGGCCGCGCTGCCGGGTCCGGGCATCAGCGGAGCAGCCAGCGTGGCAGCCGGCTGGGCGCTCATAGCGCTCTTCTTTGGCATCAGTCTTCTGGTGGGCCACATCATGGGCCGCAGGAACCCGTCCGGAGCCATTGGGATGTTCGCCGTGACATATGCCGTCAAAGTCGTCGGCTTCGCGGTGGCGCTCTGGAGTGTTGGGGTTCCCGAATGGCTTGAACGTCCCTGGTTCGCCTTCGCTGCTCTTGGCACCGTGGTGATTTGGCAGGTCGCGGAAATCCGTGCATTTTCGCGTACCCGCCAGCTGATTTATTCCGATGCGCCCGCAGGTGCGGACAATGAAGTGAAAGGAGCCTGAGGTGGCAGCCAAATCAAAGAAGAATGCAGCCGGCCAGGTTCCAGCAGCCTTTGAAGCACCGCTGAGCAAGCGCCGCGCAATCCTCCAATATGTCCTGTCCGGAATCATTGCCCTTGGTTTGATAGGGTGGGGGCTGGACAGTCTTCTGGGGACCCGCTGGATTCTTTTTGCAGGTATCGCCCTGGGCGGGCTGAGCGGATTTTACGTAGCCGCCGCCCACGGGCTCACTTCCACTAAGCCAAAACCGCCCGCGGGCGGAGAACGGCCGGATGAGGGTTAGACGAAGCAATGTCACACAACTTAGTAAACGGATGCATGCCACATGCCCCCGCCAATGAAATGCCCAACGATGGACAAAGCAGAGAGGAAACGCGTTGATCGCGCTTGCGCTTCCCGCCGCCAATGAAGAGGGGTTTGTTGCACCAACCCTCGATGAAATGCACCTCCCTGAGATCCTTCCCTGGGGCGCCGAGTACGGCGAGGGCTTTGGAAAGCAGATGCTGCTTATCCTGCTGTCCGTTGCCCTGATCAGCTGGTTCTTTATTGCTGCCGCACGCAAGCGGCAGCTTGTTCCGGGCCGGCTGCAGTTCCTGGGCGAGTTCAGCTACAACCTGGTCCGCAACTCGATCGGACGCGACATCATCGGTGAGAAGGACTTCCGTCCGTTCATCCCGCTGCTGTTCTCACTCTTCTTCTTCATTCTGATCAACAACCTGTGGGGCAGCATCCCGCTGGCACAGCTGCCCACGACTTCACACGTAGGCACGGCGTACGCCCTTGCCGCCATCGTGTACTTCACCTGGATCATCCTGGGCATCAAGCGGCACGGCATCAAGTACTTCAAGTACGCCACCGTTCCGTCCGGTGTTCCCGCTGCGATCCTCCCGCTGGTTGTCCTGATCGAAATCATCTCGACCTTCCTGGTCCGCCCGATCACCCACAGCCTCCGACTCTTCGCCACCATGCTCTCCGGTCACCTGATCATCATGCTGGCTGCCTCGGGCACCGAATTCCTGCTCCTGGAGGCCGAAGGCCTGCTGAAGCCGCTCGGTGCGCTGACCCTGGTTGGCGGCGTCGGAATGTTCCTGTTCGAAGTTTTGATCCAGTGCCTGCAGGCATACGTCTTCACCCTGCTGACTGCGATCTACATCCAAGGCTCAGTCGCAGCCGCGGAGCACTAAACCTCCCCTTAGGGGGAACCCCCTGAACCAAACAACCTGCCTGCGGGCATCTTGAAAGGAAAAAGCCATCATGATTGGTGAAATCAACGGCAACATCAACCTCGTCGGCTACGGTCTCTCCGCAATCGGCGGTGCAATTGGTGTGGGCCTCGTCTTCGCCGCTTACATCAACGGTGTTGCACGCCAGCCCGAAGCACAGCGTGTGCTCCAGCCGATCGCCTTCCTGGGCCTGGCCCTGACCGAAGCCCTCGCCATCCTTGGTCTGGTTTTCGCGTTCGTCCTCTAACGTCAGCGCGTATTTCCCACACCAAGTAGATAGGACGGATGAGAAATGAACGAGGCAGTAATCCTCGCCGCCGCTGAAGGCGCTAATCCTCTGATCCCAAACATCTGGGAGATCCTGGTAACACTGCTTGGCTTCGCCGTGCTGATGTTCATCGTCGTCAAGTTCGTCGTCCCGATGTTCGAGAAGACGTATGCAGAACGTACCGAGGCCATCGAAGGCGGACTTGCCAAGGCCGAGGCAGCACAGGCTGAAGCCAGCGCTGCCCTCGACGAGTACAAGCAGCAGCTGATTGACGCACGCACCGAAGCCAACCGGATCCGTGAGGAAGCGCGCGCTGAAGGCGCTCAGATTCTCGCCGACCTGAAGGCAAAGGCTGCTGCCGAATCGGCACGCATCATGGAACAGTCCCAGGTGACCATCGAAGCAGAGCGCCAGGCAGCAGTTGTCTCGCTCCGCGCCGAGGTCGGATCCCTGGCCACCGAGCTGGCAAGCAAGATTGTTGGCGAGTCCCTCGCTGACGATGCACGCTCCGCCCGCGTGGTTGACCGTTTCCTGGATGAGCTGGAAACCTCGCAGAACGCAGGTGCGGTTCAGTAATGGCAGGTATATCGAGCGAGTCACTGGCAGCGGCCCAGGGTCAGTTGGAAGCACGCCTTCCCAACGCGACCCTTGGCCTTGCCGAGGAACTCTTTGGAATCCTGGGCCTCCTGGACGGCCAGACCGGCCTGCTGCGGGCCCTGACTGATCCGGCTCGTGACGGCCATGAGAAGGCAGCCCTGGTCTCCAAACTGGTTGGCGGCAAGGTTTCGGCCGACGCCGAGCAGATTGTTGCTTCTTTGGTTGAATCCCGGTGGCGCACACCGCGCGACCTCGGGGATGCTCTGGAAACCCTGGCTGCAACGGTTGTCTCCGCGGTCGCGGAAAACAAGGGTCCCGGCGCTGCCGGCCTTGAGGAACTTGAGGGTGACCTCTTCCGTTTCAACGAGACCGTGGCGTCCAGCCATGAGGTGCAGCGAGCACTGTCCAACCCGCAGGCAACCCTGGCGGCACGGGCAGAGCTGGCAGAGAAACTGGTACCCGGCAGCTCTGACGCTGCCAGGGTCCTGATCCGTCAGGCTGTTACCGCTCCGCGCGGACTCCGCCCGACCGCCCTGGTAACCCGGTTCCTTGAACTGGTTGCCGGACGGCAGCAGCGGTGGATCGCAGAAGTGCGGACCAGCCGGCCCCTGACCGAGGAGCAGCGCGCCCGGCTGCAGTCGTCTTTGAACGCACTGTACGGCCGTGAGCTGAAGATCAACGCCACTGTTGATCCCTCGATCGTCGGTGGTATCCGGGTTACGGTGGGCGATGAAGTCGTCGATTCCACCGTGGTAACCCGGTTGTCGGAACTGCGCCGGAAGCTCGCGGTTTAGCCACCTTCGTGGCTTTACCGGGCCATGAGAAACATTTGAGAACCAATCGAAGGTCATCGGCACGAAGCGATGATCACAACATAGGAGAGCAGGGACTGCAGATGGCCGAATTGACCATCAACGCCGACGACGTCCGTAATGCGTTGAATGAATTTGCGGCGTCCTACGAACCCGGAAACGCAGAGCGCGTTGAAGTTGGCCGCGTAACCACCGCCAGCGACGGCATTGCCCGTGTGGAGGGCCTGCCCTCCGTGATGGCGAACGAGCTGCTTCGGTTTGAGGACGGCACGCTGGGCCTGGCCCAGAACCTCGACACCCGTGAAATCGGTGTCGTTGTCCTCGGCGACTTTGCCGGCATCGAAGAAGGCCAGGAAGTTCACCGCACCGGTGAAGTCCTGTCCGTCCCCGTTGGGGATGCCTTCCTGGGCCGCGTCGTCGATCCCCTGGGCGAGCCCATGGATGACATGGGTCCGATCCAGGCTGAGGCACGCCGTGCACTGGAACTCCAGGCACCGGGTGTTACCCAGCGTAAGTCGGTTCACGAGCCGCTTCAGACCGGCCTGAAGGCCATCGACGCGATGATCCCGATCGGCCGCGGCCAGCGCCAGCTGATCATTGGTGACCGCAAGACCGGCAAGACGGCAATCGCCGTCGACACCATCCTGAACCAGAAGGCCAACTGGGCCTCGGGCGACACCGAAAAGCAGGTGCGCTGCATCTACGTGGCCATCGGCCAGAAGGCTTCGACGATCGCCGAGATCAAGCGGACCCTCGAAGACGCAGGCGCCATGGAGTACACCACCATCGTGGCCTCCCCGGCATCTGACCCCGCAGGCTTCAAGTACCTGGCACCGTACGCCGGCTCGGCCATTGGCCAGCACTGGATGTACGGCGGCAAGCACGTCCTGATCATCTTTGATGATCTCTCGAAGCAGGCTGAAGCCTACCGTGCCGTGTCGCTGCTGCTGCGCCGTCCGCCGGGACGCGAAGCCTACCCGGGCGACGTCTTCTACCTGCACTCCCGCCTGCTGGAGCGTTGCGCAAAGCTCTCCGACGAGCTCGGCGCAGGCTCGATGACCGGTCTGCCGATCATCGAAACCAAGGCGAACGACGTGTCGGCCTACATCCCGACCAACGTCATCTCCATCACCGACGGCCAGATCTTCCTGCAGTCGGACCTCTTCAACGCCAACCAGCGCCCCGCCGTGGACGTCGGTATCTCTGTCTCCCGCGTTGGCGGTGCTGCACAGCAGAAGGCCATGAAGAAGGTCTCCGGTACTTTGAAGCTGGAACTGGCCCAGTACCGCGACATGCAGGCATTCGCCATGTTCGCCTCGGACCTGGATGCGGCTTCACGCCAGCAGCTGACCCGCGGCGCACGCCTGATGGAACTGCTCAAGCAGGGCCAGTACGCACCGTTCCCGGTGGAAGACCAGGTTGTCTCCATCTGGGCCGGCACGAACGGCTTCCTCGACGACGTTCCGGTGGAAGATGTCCGCCGTTTCGAAACCGAGTTCCTTGACCACGTCCGCCACTCTTCGAAGGTCATGACCGTTCTGGCCGAGACCAACAAGCTCGAAGACTCCACGGTGGATGAACTCAAGACCCTCATCACCAACTTCAAGCAGGGTTTCTTCGGTGAAGGTGACAACCGCATGGTTGCTGCCGGCCACGAAGAGGCATCGGCTCTGGACGAGGATGCAGTCGACCAGGAAAAGATCGTCAAGCAGAAGCGCTAGCGGCTTAGAGTTCCCCGGGGGGGGGGCGGGGGGCGGGGGCCGGGCCG